>JAJDAM010000625.1 GCA_029261905.1 Deltaproteobacteria bacterium | reverse complement strand
GAGATCACATCCGCCCGCTCGAGCATCTCGTCGAAGTCGACCAATTCGACTTCTGCGCCCGCGCGCGCCGATTCGGACAGGAACGGGTCGTATCCAATCACCTTCATGCCCAGGCCGCGGCCGCGTCGTGCCACGATTCGTCCGATGTTTCCGATCCCGACGACGGCGAGCGTTCGGTTGAAGAGTTCCAAGCCGACGAACTTCTTCTTCTCCCATTCGCCACGCTTCATCGAAGCCGAGGCTTGCGGGATGTGCCGGGCCAACGAGATCATCAACGCGATGGCGTGCTCGGCAGTGGTGACGTTGTTACCGCCGGGCGTGTTCATCACGACGATCCCGCGCGCGGTGGCGGCGGGTACATCGATGTTGTCGACGCCGATCCCGGCACGACCGATCACCCGCAGCTTCGGTGCGGCCGCGATCACTTCTGCGGTGACTTGCGTGCCGCTGCGGATCACGAGCGCATCGACATCTGCGACCGCTGCAAGGAGATCGTCTCCCTTCAGACCCGGCGTATCCACCACCGTGAGGCCCGCCGTGTTCTCCAGGATCTCGAGGCCCTGGGGGGCGAGGGAGTCCGAAATGAGGACTTTGGTCACTGGGATTCTCTCCTGAAGGTCGAGGCGCGAGTGTGTCCCGCGAAGCTTTCGAGACGAACTCGTAAGTAACTGGATTGATTAAGAAAAACGGAAGGCTTGGGAATTGTGCCCGAGCCCGCTGAGGGTGTCAAGCGCGTCTGTTAGGCTACGGCGCCGCGCTGGGCGGAACAAGGGGCCGAGGCGCTACCGCCTCGAAGATTTCCAATCGATCCCCGAGACGGGCCCAGCTTGAACACGAAACCAGCAGAATCGGCGGTAACCGTCCCGAGCAGTCCCGTCGTATCCACCGCGATGGACCGCCACGGACGGTCGTCCCCGTGAACCCGTTTTGGGGAGTCGCGCATCTATAACATGGGGAAATGGCACGATGACACTGGCGGTCTCGGGTCGGCTACCGGAGTTCCTTGGGTTTTCGCTTTCGGAAGAAGCGGCGCGGCCGCGCATACAGCCACGGCTCGGGAACCGGAGCAGAACTCGATGTTTGGCCCGGAAGGTCTTCGGCACATGCAGACCCGCAATACCAGATGTCCCGGACTTTGGTCGAGGCCAACCCGAGGCTGTTCTGGCAGCGCGCGCACGAGCCACCCCCATTCGACGGTCGATGATCGATTGCAGTCATTGCGGTACAGAGTACGCGTGTTGAGGCGCCCGGCAAGCGGAGAAACAGTTGAGTAGCTCGACGTCAGAAACCCAAAGAGCGGACCAGACCGAAGGGGTGGAAATTCGTGCCCGCGATCTGACCCGGCGTTTCGGCTCGCATGTCGCGGTCGACAAGCTGACACTCGAGGTCAGCCCGCTCACCTGCTTCGGCCTGCTGGGAGCCAACGGCGCAGGAAAGACCACGTTCATTCGAATGGTGACCGGCTTTCTGCTGCCCAGCGACGGAGAACTCCTCGTTGGCGGAGTGTCACCTGCCGCGTACCCCGATGAGGTCAACAAGAAGTTGGGCTTCGTGATGGAGACGTCACGGCTGTACCCGGAATTGCGCGTAATCGGCCTGCTGAACTTCCTGGCCGGTGCGCGAGGCCTCAGCGGAGCCGCTGCACGCACGGCCATCGAAGCCGTGATCGAACGCTTCCACCTCGAAGGGGTCGCCAAGCGGCTGATCGGAAACCTTTCGAAGGGCTATCAACAACGCGTGTCGCTCGCACAGGCCTTCCTTCACGACCCACCACTGGTGATCGTCGACGAACCGACCGGCGGGCTCGATCCGGTCCAACGAGGCGAGGTCCAGGAGATCCTGCGAGATCTGCGCGGCGAAAGAACGGTCGTGCTCTGCACGCACGATCTGGAAGAAGCCCGCTCACTCACATCACGCGTCGCTGTGCTGAACGCCGGAAAGCTGGTCGCAGCCGGTGACACCCAGACCGTACTCGGGAGTAGCGATACGCTCGCACTGTTCGCGTCGGGCGACCCGGCGCAGGCTACCCCGGAGACCGCATGACAGAGCTGCTCGCGCTCGCGCGCAAAGAATTCGCGAGCCTGTTCGGGGCTCCCACCGCGTACGTCACGCTCACGATGGTCGCATTGGTGACCGCGCTGATCTTTTTCGACCACCTGCGGCTGTACAACCAGATCCTGTTCCTGTTCGCGAGTACGACGATCGGCGGAATCAACGCGGACGAGATCCCCGACTACATCAACCTGTGGGATTCGGTGTTCTTCCCGGTCATGGAAACCCTCGGGATCACACTGATCGGCGCCGTGCCGCTGGTGACGATGGGCGTCTTTGCCGAGGAGCGCTCGCGCGGGACTGACGAGTTGCTGTTCACCACCCACCTGACTCCCACGCAAATCGTCGTCGGCAAATTCGCGGTGACGTTCCTGTTCATCACGCTGATGATGATCGTCAGTTTCGTCTATCCGGCGACCGCGATCTCCCGAGGCGGTCTGGGCTTGCAACATCTCGCGGCGGTCTTCGTCGGGCTGACGTTGCACGGCATCGCACTGGCCTCGATCGGCCTGGCGTGCTCGGCGTTTACATCCAGCCAGTTGGTGGCTGCGGTCTCCGCTTGGGCAACCGCGTTCCTGTTGTGGGATTTCTCGTGGATGTACCCGTTCTTGAACGAAGAGGTCGCGGCCGTACTGGATGCGATTTCGCTGCATCCGCGCTACGGCAGTTTTGCCGAAGGAATCGTGACACTCAGTAATGTGGTCTATTTCCTCTCGGTCTCGATGGTCTCGATCGCCATCGCGCGCCTGTCGTTCGATCTGCGCCGGGTCGGCTCATGACATCGCAACTCGCGTACATCGGCGTATTGATGCTCGTGTTCGGATTGGGCTCGTTCTATGCGACCGAACATTTCGCCGCGTACAACATCGTCAATGTCATCGGCGGCATCGCTGCGCT
>JAJDAM010000624.1 GCA_029261905.1 Deltaproteobacteria bacterium | reverse complement strand
CTTCTCGATCGTCGGCGCGGAAAACGGGATCACACCCCTCGGCGGCTCGTCGATGCTGCGATTCGACGCGACGATGGGCGCGCTTGCGGGTAGCGACCCCAGCGCGGTCGTAGCGCAAACCATCCCTCTCGAGAATTACCTGGGCCTGGTCGGCTCTGGCACGGCCACGTTCTACGTCGACGCCTCGTTCAATCGTGTCGCGGGTGATGCGAGCACCGACACCCAATTCACGATCATTCTCCAGGCGTTCAATGAGGGCGGGACCCCGATCGGCACGACTTTCGCGTTGTGCTTTTCGGATGCCGACCCGGGCACCTGGGAGATCTGCCAGGGCAGCCTGGCTCTACCGGCGACAGCGGCGAGCGTCGAGGTGTTCGTGGTAGCCGTCGAAAACGTCACCAACGACGTGGTCGCACCGGAGTTCGACGGTCACTACGCGGACGAAGTCAGCGTCTGGATCGAGCCATAGCGCGCGGAGAATCTGGAATGTTCAGCAGAACCCTCAGTAGTCAGTCGTTCGGAAGTCGGTGGGTCGAGCCGGGTGCCATCGCGACCCTGCTCGCAGCCGTGATGATCGCGGCGGTACCGCGCACTGCGGTCGCTGATGTGTTCCCCTGGCAGACCGATGTGGCGGTCGGACCGAGTGACGTAGAGATCACACTCGATCTGCTCTGTATGGGAGGCGGGCTGGTCTGTGATCTGCTCGACAGCTACGCAGACACCCAGACCGCGGTACTGTCGGGGAGCGGCGACATCGACATCGACGATGTCGCAGACACCATCCAGTTCCAGCAGGACAGCAGCCAGGATCTCGGCATGGGCCCGATCCCGGCGTACTCGACGACAACAGCGAGCGACCTGACATTCGCCGAGATTCCGTTTACCGGGATCCCGATGACGGAAGCGGGCGTCGTGTTCGGGACGACGAACCCCCCGATCTCCGTACCGGGGTTGGACCTGACGGCACCGGGCAACTATCCCTTCAGCGGCGCGGTCGACTACGCGATGATCGCCGATGTGGTCGGCGACCTCGACGTGCAGATTCCGATGCTGATCTCCACCCCGAGTTCCGTGACGCTTTCGGGCGTATTGACTGTGCTCCCGAACGGGAGCGTCGAACTTCGCGACGTGATCGGCACGCTGAACTTCCAAGACACGGTGGCGTTGCTCGGCGAGATTCCGACGCTGGTGGTCGACGCGGACCTGACACTCAACGTCTCGGTAGAGCTGCCTCCAATCATCATCCCCATTCCAGCGCTGTCCCGAGGCGGGCTCGTCATGCTGGCCGGCTTGATGATCGCAGTCGTGGGATTCTCCGCTGCACCAGGGCGCCGATGGATTCGGCGCTGAGGCAGTCGCGTGCGTAGCGACGCGGGGCTGTCAGTTCCCTTGCGACGCCGGGACTGACTCGGTTTCGAACGCGACCTGCACTTGAAACGATTGGTGGGTACGGCCGCCATGGCGATCGTCGATTTCCACTTTCACGGGGTGCATTCCGGCCTGGTCGTCTGCGGGCGCCCACTCGAGCATGCCGTTGACGACATCGACCTCCATTCCGCTCGGAGAATCGAGGAGTCGGTACTGGAACGATCGATCGCCATCGGGGTCTTCTGCGGTCAGGCGGTAGCGAAACACACCGTCTTCATCGATGGCGCCCGGCGTCGAAGTGATCTTCGGTAGCGCATTGGTGACTTCGATCGAATCGCTGACCATCGGCGCGCTTTCGTCGTCGCCGTCGGTCGCGACCACCCGGATTCCGATTCGGTCGCCGCGCTTGAAGTGGCTCCGCGAAAGGACCGGGGAGTCATCGCCTACCTCTTCCCCGTTTACGAGCCATCGGAATACGTGTTCGATCTCATCCCCGTCCGGGTCGCTGCTCTTCGGGCTGGCCGTGACATCGTGCTCGACCGTCACGCTGCCAAGCGGCTCGATGACGACCTGCATGATCTGCGGGCGCTGGTTGCCGACGTAGGCGGTGGTACGCACCGGTGTACTCTGCTGGGTTCCGTCGCTCGCCACCACGACCACCTCGATCATGGCGTTCCTGTTTGCAGACGGAACGTTGAACGAAGAACGCTCATGCGAGGTCTTTCGGCCTGCAACCCGCCATTCGTAGCTCAGTTTGATCTGGTCACCGTCCGGATCGGACGCCGCCACCTTGGCATGGATCGTTTCACCCGGGCGCGGGCGACTGGGGGATAGAGTGACCCGCTCGATGACAGGGCGATCATTGCTTTTCACCTGGCCCGCGGCCGCCGGCTTCGGCGCGATCGCCGCGTCCATCTGCGGATCTGGCTCGTCGCTTCCACACGCGATCGCAATCGCTGCAAAGGCGACAACGAACACGGTTCGTTTGTGAATCATCGAACTCCCCCTCCAGGGTCTCTGACAGCGGGTTTCGCACCCCCGCCATTCAGAGACGACGAATCCATTTTTCAGTCGTCCGGAACGATGGAAATCCTGATGATTTCCAGGTCGCCGGCGTAATCCTTCGCCGAGTACTGAACCCAGGGTCCGGTAATCAACTTGTCGAGCTGCCGCAACGTCATCCGTTCACCGGCTGCGTCGATCATTTCAGTACGACGCGGGTCGCCGCCCGCAATAAACGCGTCGCGGAAATGCGTGCAAACATTCTGGTTCTTCACCTTGAAGCCCGCAATCTCGTTCCCATAGTCGCTGTGAAACACGGTATTGGTCATCGATTTGGAATTGTCGACGATGATCAGATGTTGGTGCGAAACAGATCGGTATCCGACGCGCTGTTCGCCGCAAATGGCGCCACCGCGTTTGCGGACGCAGCAAAGACCAACAGCAAACCCCACACCATCGCTGTGCGAAGACACAGCGATGACATCTCGAACACGCGGGGGGTGTCGTCTCGTCGAGGGAGGTATTGTTTGCCCATAATTGGTTGTCCTAGTTGTTGAACACATGGCAGCGTTGGGCGGTCGCGTGGACCCGAGCGGTTGCGCCGCCCACCGAACTGCCTTCGGTGCGCACGTTCCAGATCGTGTAGAGATACTGTGGCTGCCCGACCTCGATACTCGAGTCGAGCTCGGCGCACGGCGTCGCCGTGGCCAACATGCAGATGTTGTTGCTCGCTGCGGTAGAATCGGGCTCATACGTGCTGCCGTTCGGAAGCGTAGTTGGCGGGCCGGTGGGCAGGGTCGCCGTCAGGCAATCGCCAGCCGAAAGCGCAGCGCCGACCACTTCGGTCCGCAGGATTTCCAACCCGTGTGCGACACCGGCATCAGCTGCGTAGAGAGCCGCCTGCGCCTGTGCTGTGTAGCCTGCGACCTGACGGTCGCGCATCACGGTGCTGAGCCCGGAGAGGCCGATCATCGCCATCATCGCAAGCATCAAGATCGCGGTAAGCAATGCAGCGCCGCCGGAGCGTCGCTGCCTGGTCGCACTGGTCATGACTGCGTTCCTCACGGCGCGAGGTTTCGGATACGAATCGTTGAGGTGCTTACGCGCCGCCGTCGTCCATCGTCGCCACTGACGGAACCCGCGGTGCGGTTCTCGAGAACTTGGCCGGTGCCGACGATATCCGAGCGGGGATCGTCGACTCGCGTGGTCATCACCAGATTCACACGAACTTCGCGAAGGTCGCTTCCATCGACGAGCGTCGTGTTGTACGCGGTTCCCGGGACGCCGCGTACCTCGCCCCCGCCCGTTTGCCCGTCTCCGTCGTCGTCGTAGAACCATGCGAGTTGAAAATCTTCGACATCCTTGGCAAGTATGTCTCCATCGCGTTCGAGGTGGCTCGGCACACCGACGCCGGTGACGAGTTCGTATGAATGCGCTGGAATCAGTCGGAAGTCACTCGGATTCGGTGTCAGGTTCGACAATCCGCTCTTGAATGTCACTTGGACTGAAGTCGTCGGAGTCACCGCATCGACGATCCCGCACGCGACACCTTGACTCGGGTTGGTGAGATCGATGAGGATCGCCCCGCCACCCACCTGAAAATCGCTGTCCAACACACCGTCGCTGTCGACGTCGTAGGTCTCATCGTCGTCGATCACGACATCGTCGACCGTAAAGGTGATCTGGCTGCCCGCATTGACACTCCCGACCGCACTGGACACGGTGGCGCCGAGATCCGTTCCGGCCATCGTCGCCGGAAGTCCATCGACAGGCAGAATGGCATCCGCGTCGGACGTGAAGAGCAGGTCCGCCAATCCGGTGTTGTCCGCTCCACATACGGCCGCCTGGGGCGGGACCATGTAGCCCGCGTTTCGCAGATCACGTTCGATCAACGACACGATTGCGCGCGAGTTCTGTTGCGTCTCGGATACCTGCTCGACGACGAGGTACGTCTGATGCTGAAAGGTGAAAGCGCCGAGCGCCATCACGATCACGACGGCCATCGCGCCGAGAGCCACGACCAGTTCCACGAGGCTGAAGCCCGCTTCGTTGCGGTTTTCGTTCAACACGATGGATCTCCCCAGTTGTAACGCCGCGTCGAAAGGGTTGTCAGTTTCGGGGTGGTCCGGTTCTCTTCGTTCCAGCTGATCTGGACTTCGACATCACGCAAGCAAGTCGGGGTGGCCCCGACGTCGGTCACGCGCCACTGAACCGTGTAATTGTTTTCGGTGACCAGGGCTCCGCCGCCCGGCTTGTTCATACTGGTGGTCGAATTCGGCAGCCCGGCCCACCCGGGGGCGGTCCATGTCCCGACGGTCTGCGCAGTCGTCAGCACCGCCCACGGAAGGCGATGAACCTGCTCGAGATAACCACGGCCCACGGCTGCGGCATCACTGGTGTGGCGACCGGCATTGCCCTGTCGCATGCCCTCGATCTGCATCACCGCCAGTGTGAGCAACCCGAATCCCAGCACGGACAGCGCAATCAGAACCTCGAGCAGTGAGAATCCGCTCGAAGCCTGCTTGGCTCGAGTGTGCAAAGAAATTTCGATCATTTCTGCCACCCGCCGGACACGGGGTTCCATAAATGGACTCTCGTGGTTCCCAGATTCGAAAGAACGATTGCGAAATCTCGATCGGCATTGCTGAGGTAGATCGCACCGCCCCCCTGGGCTTGCAGTCCGATCGCCACACACGCGCCCGCGTTCTGAGTGAACACGCGCGGCAAACCGTCGGGCGTGTAGACGACCGAGTACGCGACATTGGACGCTATCCGGGTGGCGTCCGTGAAGCTCGAACCGTTTGTGATATTGGCCGGTGCCAACCCCGGATCATCGGGTGCCGGTACCGTCGCGGCGCCCGTCCCCCACGAAATGCTGGGCTCGAGCGAGACCTGGTGAATTGCCTCGCCCGGAGCGATCGTGCAGTTCTCGGTGCCCGGCTCGCCGTCGTTGGCAATCTCGATATCAGCGGTCGCTCCCAGCCCCTGCTGGAATACGACGAGGTGGTTGTTCCCGGTTCGGATCGCCTCGGCGCGTCCCAGGTTGAACGCATCCGCGACCGCGCGGGCGGATGTACGAGCTCTTTGGGAGTCGGCGAAGTCGCGCATTCCCCAGGCTCCGAATTGAACGGCGATCCCAATGATTGCCAAGACAATCACCAGTTCGATCAGAGTCATGCCTGACTCGGGGCGCTGAATCACGAATTGTTGGCTTCTCAAGAAAGCTTCTCACCGTTTGTTGGGTGCTGTGCGTTGATCTCTATACGCGGGATCAGCAATCAGTATCGGCCGCGCCTCCGTTCGCCTTGAGCCTGACGAGCGTGCGAGTAATGC
>JAJDAM010000623.1 GCA_029261905.1 Deltaproteobacteria bacterium | reverse complement strand
TCGGCACCGGCGTCTTTGGCCCGCCGGGTCAAGTCGATCGCCTCACGGGTGTTGTTCGACCCGGTTCCCGCCAGCACACCGACGCGACCGCGCACTGCAGAGACCGTGATCTCGATGACGCGGGCGTGCTCTCCGTGAGTCATCGTCGCGGATTCTCCGGTCGACCCACACGGCACCAACGCATCCACACCTGCATCGATCTGCCTTTCGATCAGCTCCCGCAGCGCGGGCTCATCGATTTCTCCGTCGCGAAACGGCGTGACGATCGCGGTAGAAATTCCCTCGAACACGGCTAACCCCTCTCGGCTCTGGTCACAGCCTTGGCTCCCGATCAATCGATCGGGTAGCTGCCCGTGAACACTTCCGCGGCCGGACCGGTCATGAAGACCGAGTCGGCCTCACTGTCCCAGCGAAGCTGGAGTTCGCCGCCACGCAATTCGATCGTGACCGAGCGATCCACCAGGTTCCGCAGCATGGATACCACGGCTACCGCACAAGCACCGCTTCCACAGGCCAACGTTTCGCCCGTGCCGCGCTCCCAGGTTCGCTGGGAGATGCGCGATCGACTCAGTGGCGTGACGAACTCGACGTTGACCCGATTCGGGAATGCCGGGTGGTTTTCGATCGCCGGGCCGAGCCTCTCGACCGGTGCCCTGTCGGGATCGTCGACGTACACGACGGCATGCGGATTCCCCATCGAAACGCACGAGACCCGAACTGTCTCGCCCTCCACTTCCAGTGGGACGTCGAGGACCGGACCGTCTCCGCCGTCGCCATTGCGGAGACTCGTCGGGACCTTTGCCGGCGCGAGCACCGGCAGCCCCATATCGACGGTGATTCGGCCGGGTCCTGCCCAGGCCGGGTGCACGATGCCACTCAACGTCTCTACGGAAATCTGATCCGCACGGGTGTGGCCGCGGTCGCGCAGAAACTTGTAGAAGGCGCGAATCCCGTTCGCGCACATTTCCACCTGCGACCCGTCCGCGTTGAAGATCTCCATGCGAAAATCTGCAGCGCGCGAGTTTCGCACCACCAGCAACTGGTCGGCACCGATGCCGAAGTGGCGGTCGCACAGTTTCGACGCGAGGGGTTCGATCGGTGGCAGTTCGTTTGCGATGCCATCGAGCACTACGAAGTCGTTTCCGGCCCCATGCATCTTCGTGAATGTCAGTTGATCACTCATCGGGTGAGTTCCTCGGCTGTGGGCTGACGATGAGCGGAATGCCGCCCGGACCGGCTCACGGCTGGTCGGGTTGCGGCTCCGACTCTTTGTCCTCGTCGTCGTCGGCATCCGACGTCTGGCTGGCCGGCTCTTGCTGATCGTAGACGCGAACCGGAGGGCCGTACTTCCCGCAGGCGATCGGGCCGCAACAAACCACAATTGCCAGGATCAACGAGGTCGAAACAGGTCGGATGCTCATCGCGGGTCGGCTCCCGTGGGGTCGGAGGTCTTTTGACGATTCAACTCGTCCATTCGGCGGGTGTTGTCGGATTCGGCTACCTCGAGCGCTGCGACGACCGTGTTTCGTGCGGTGCCTCCGATCGTACTGCGGCCTTCGAGCGCGGCATCGAGCGTTGCGAGCTCGGCGGCCGGGGCGTCGAAAGCTGGATGAAAGCCCCGCAGGTCCTGGGTCGACAAAGACCGCAGATCGAGATCGTTCTTCACGCAGTGTGCGACCGTGCGACCGACGGCCTCGTGGGCTTCTCGAAACGGTACGCCGAGTCGCACGAGCGCCTCGGCGAGATCCGTAGCCAGCAGCATCGCGTCAGAGGCGGCTCGAGCCATCGCATCGACGTTGACCTGCAGCGTCGCGATCGCCCCCGTCGTGACTTCGAGCGCGTCACACAAAGTCGAGGCCGAGTCGAAGATCGGCTCCTTGTCCTCTTGCATGTCCCGGTTGTAGGTCAACGGCAAACCCTTCATGACGGTCAGCAGCGCCACCAGGTTGCCGATCACGCGTCCGGTCTTGCCACGAACGATCTCGGGCACGTCGGGGTTCTTCTTTTGCGGCATCAGGCTCGAGCCAGTCGAGTACGCGTCGGATAGTTCGATGAAACCGAACTCCGCGCTCGACCAGATCACCAGTTCTTCCGAGATGCGCGACAGGTGCACCATGCAGATGGCCGCAGTCGAAAGGAACTCCAACGCGAGATCTCGGGATGCGACCGAATCCATGCTGTTGGCAGTCGGCTCCGAAAAGCCGAGCGCCGCGGCCGTGTGCTCACGATCGAGCGGCAGCGTCGAGCCCGCCATCGCGCCGGCTCCCAGGGGGCACTGCGTGATGCGGGCGCGCAGATCGCCGAACCTTGCGGCATCTCGGCCGAGCATCTCGACGAAGGCCAGCCAGTGGTGAGCGAGCCGGACCGGCTGTGCGCGCTGCAGGTGCGTATAGCCCGGCAGGACCGTATCCAGGTGCTCGCGAGCCCGGCTGGTCAACGCCCGCCTCAGCTCGTAGATGCCGCGTTCGGCGGCAGCTGCCGTCTCGCGCAGGTACATCGAGAGATCGGTAGCGATCTGGTCGTTGCGGCTGCGTCCGGTATGGAGCCTGCCGGCGATGTCCGGTCCGATCACATCGCGCAGTCGCGACTCGATGTTCATATGGATGTCTTCGAGCGCCGGATCGAACGAGAAGGCGCCGGTTTCGATTTCGCGACCGATCTGCTCCAGGCCTTCGACGATGGCGCGCTCGTCATCGGCTGCAATCAGGCCGACGTGATGCAGCATTCTCGCGTGGGCGATCGAACCCCGGACGTCGAAGCGCGCGAGCGCACGATCGAAATGGATCGAAGCGGTGAATCGCTCCACCGCAGAGTCGGTTTTCTGTTCGAATCGCCCGCCCCACAGCTTGGTCGAGGGTTTGGCTTCTTCTCGGTCAGACTCTTGCTGAGACATGGCGCAAATCTCGGAGACTATTGGGTTTCTGGCAAGGGCCGGATTGACGAACCCGACGCTGCTCCGTAGCTTGGAAACGCTCTTCGAGGATCCGAAGACGCGACCGACCAGCAGACCAGCAGACCAGCAGACTAACTTAAAAGGTGGCCCAAGCCCGTGATCATCGTCTTGAAAGCCGACACCGCGGCGGACTCCCCGGAAATTCAGCGCGTCATCGACCTCGCCGAGTCATTTCCAGGCGTAACCACCGAATTCCATCAGGTCCAGGGTGCGACGAGATCGCTCTCGGAACTCTATCTGCTGGGTTCGACCGGCGTGATCCCCACCGACCCATTTCAGGAATTCGCCTGCGTCGAGAAGGTCGTACGGATCACAGAGAAGTTCCGCGCCATCGGGCGCCACGAAGACGGGCTGCTAGCGGTCGGCTTCGAGTACAACGGTCTCCATATCGGACAGGACACCTTCCACTTGTTCCCGGGTTTGTGCGCCGTCGATACGCAGCAGAACCTGGAGACGATGTTTCGAGTGCTGGGCGAACTCGGTATCCAGACCGCTCGCGCAGGCGCGTACAAACCGCGAACCAGCCCGTATGACTTTCAAGGCCACGGGGCGGCCTGTCTGCCGATGATCTTCGAGCTGGCCGGGAAGTACGGGATTCGAATCGTTTCGATGGAAGTGACCCACGAATCTCACATCGACGAAATTCTGCACGCGTTGGAGCAATCCGGTCAAGCGACCGGCGTGATGGTTCAGATCGGCACCCGCAATGCGCAGAATTTCGAGCTGCTGAAGGCCGTCGGCCAACAGTCGGAACTCCCGGTGCTGTTCAAGCGCGGCATGGGGATCACGCTCTCCGAATCGCTGAATGCGTGCGAATATGTGGCGTCGGGCGGAAACAGGAAGATCGTG
>JAJDAM010000622.1 GCA_029261905.1 Deltaproteobacteria bacterium | reverse complement strand
CCGGCGAAACAAGGAGTTTGATTGGGAGCCCTTCAGCCTGGCGGTACGCGGCGACCGATGTCTGAAATCAACGTCACCCCGTTTGTCGACGTGATGTTGGTTCTGTTGATCATCTTCATGGTGACCGCACCGATGATGCAGCAGGGCATCGACATCGATCTGCCGGAAACGACGACGCAGGCGCTGCGGATCCAGGACGAGCCGCTCGTATTGTCCGTCGACTCGAAGGGGAAGTACTTCTTGGGAAGGTCGGAAGTCGTTCCGGAGGAGCTCACCGAAAAACTGCAGGCCATCTTCGACGGCAGGGACAGCAAGGAGATTTTCCTTCGAGCGGACGAAAATGTGGCCTACCGGCATGTGGTTCAGGCTCTTGCCGCGGCCCGATTGGCTGGCGCGACGAAGCTCGGAATGGTGACCGAGCCCGAGAGCTGAATTGGCGCAGGAGCGCGCGGCCGTGTCCCGAGACATTCCGATCGACTTCGACCCGTTTCGGCGCACTGAAATGCGCCGCGCGGTCGCGATTTCGGCGATAGCGCATCTCATGCTGTTGGCGATGTTTTTCTACGCGCCGGATCCGGCGGCGATCAGCGTACCGAGGGGGGTGGTTGCAGTGGAACTCGTCGCGATGCCTTCGGGGTTGCCGAAGAAGGCGGCTCCCCCGTCCGCACCCGCTGCGCTGCCCGCACCACAGCCGATCAAGCCGAAGACGGTCGTGTTGCCCGCCAAACCGACCGAACCGAAACCCAAGCCCAAAGAGGTCTCGAAGCCCGTTCCCAAGCCCGTCACCAAGACAAAGGCAAAGCCCGCACCGAAACCGCAGCCAGTCGTCGCGCCGCCGCCTGAACAGGGGCTCGACGATGTGCTGGCACAGCTCCGCGCGGAGAGCGGAGAAAACCTCGAGCCAACGGTGGTGGCCGCCGCACCGATGTCCACCGGTCCGGCCGGCATTCCCACCGGCGTGCCGATCTCGCCTGAAGTCGCAGGTTGGCTCAAGCGGGCGAAAATCCATGTGCGAAGGAACTGGGTGTTGCAGCCCGGTTTCAAAACCCAGTTTCTGGAAGCCGAGATCCGAGTGGACCTCGGCCCGAACGGCGACGTTCGCGGTGTACCGGCGATCACACGAAGATCGGGCAATCCATGGTACGACGAAGGTGTGGTTCGAGCGATCCAGAAATCGAGCCCACTGCCCGCACCACCCGAAGCGGGGAAATGGACGTTCGTGTTCATGCCCGAGGACAGTTACTGATGACGCATCGATCGATCTCTCGCCTGCTGGTCACTTGTGTCGCGATCATTTCCGGGACGAGTTGGGTCGCCGCTACAGCGGAGCGACCGGCCGTCGTCGTGACACCGGGCTCCAGCCAGCGCTTCAAGTTGGCACTGCAGCGTTTCGACGGAGGGCCCAATGCCGAGCAATACCAGCGTGTGCTCGGAGGGGCGCTCGAGTTCTCGAGCCTGTTTCGCCTGATCGATGAGAAGGCGTTTCTCGGTCCAAAAACGACGGGTCGGCTCGGTGCCGGAAACGAGTTGTTTTGCTCCGATTGGACTCAAATCGGTGCCGACGTGTTCGTCGAAGGCGCCCTGCGCATCGAAGGGGCCGACTTCATTGCAGAGTTCCGCGTCTGGGATCTCGCGGGCTGTCAACGAAAGTTGCGCAAGCGCTATACGCAGGTCTCGACCGCCGATCCGAGCATCCTGGCCAAGCGCATGGCTGATGACATCGTCGAAGTGTTCACCGGGGTCCGCGGCACCGCGGCGACCGAGCTCTCGTTCGTCTCGAATCGCTCGGGGAACTCCGAGATCTATGTGATGGACGCAGACGGGTCCAGACAACGCGCGGCGACCGCCAATCGATCGATCAACAACTTCCCATCCTGGTCGCCGAGCGGCGACGCAATCATCTACACGTCGTACCGGAGCAAGAATCGTCCGATGCTGTACTTGTCGACCCGAGGGCGTGGCAATCCGGGTCGGATTCTCGGCAATCTCAGCGCGATGCCGCAGTACCGTGCTGTGTTCGGCCCCGGCGGCAACGAACTCGCTGTCGTGATGAGCCCGCAGGAAAGCACCGAGATCTACAAGGTGCGCACGAATGGCCAAGCGCTTCAGCAACTCACGAGGAACCGTTCGATCGATATCGCGCCGACCTGGTCGCCAGATGGTCGCCAGATCGCCTTTTCCTCAGACCGTTCGGGAGCGCCCCAGCTCTATCTGATGGACGCCAACGGATCGAACGTCCGGCGTTTGACGTTCGACGGCAACTACAATACCAGTCCAGCCTGGTCGCCAGACGGCAACTGGATCGCATACCAAAGTCAGGTCGGTGGACAGTTCGATATCTGGTTGATCGATCCGGACGGAAGTGTGAATCTTCCGATCATCACCCACCCCCGCGCCGATGAGTCGCCGAGTTGGTCACCCGATTCTCGCAAGATCGCGTTCAGTTCGACGCGTCGGGGAAGTGCAGATATCTACGCCGCCGACGTGGATGGTCAGAACATCAAGCGCCTGACGAACTCGCCAGGGCCAGATACCAGCCCGGCATGGGGGCCGTATCAGCGCTAGGAGGTCGACCCAATGGGTCGGTTGACGACGCAAAGATCGAGCGGAGCGAGATTGCAGCTAGCCGCTAAGTTTCCGCCGCCATCTCGCTCCGGATCGATCCGGAGCGAAGGCTGGCCAGTACGACATGATTGCCGGGGGTGGCAATTCGAGGGGGATCGGATGAAGTGGGGAGCCGTTTTGCTGTTGCTTCCGTTGCTGACAGGCTGCGTCACGGTGGCCGAGTTTCGTAAGCTGGAAAACGAAGTGACCGACATGAAGCGCGCTCGATCGAGGGGCGGTCTCGGGCCGAACGAGCGGCTGGCCGAGCTCGCTTCGCGCCTGGAGGCACTTGAAACGGAAAATGAGCAAATCGGCGGCCGGCTCGAGGTCGCCGAGCATCGATCCCAAGAAGCGCTCGCAGAGGCGCGCCTGGCCCGCGAGCAGGCCGCAGCAGGGCCG
>JAJDAM010000621.1 GCA_029261905.1 Deltaproteobacteria bacterium | reverse complement strand
CATGCTCTCGAAACTCGACGACTATCCCGTACACCAAACCTCGGAGCCGCTCGCACATCCGGCCTCGAGCGATCGCCATCTCTATGATCGCTATTGGTTCAACGGATACCAGGATGACGGCGCCTTCTATTTTGGCATCGGTGCGGCGCTCTATCCGAATCTGGAAATCATGGACTGCGCGCTCTCGCTGGTGATTGATGGCGAACAGCACGCGTTTCACGCTTCGCGTCGCGCCCCGGCCGAGCCCACGGACGTTTCCGTGGGTCCGTTCGAAATCGACATCCAGGAGCCGATGAAGCGCCTTCGAGTCATCCTCGACGACAACGAGACTGGAATCGCGGGCGAGTTGCAGTGGATTCCGCGCACGGCAAGTATCGAAGAAGGGCACCAACTCGCGCGCAACCGGATCGGGCGCATGGAAGCCACGCGATTCAATCAATTCGGTCACTGGGAGGGAGAGATCCGGTACGAGGGAAAGTCACTGACGATCGACCCGAGCCGCGTGTACGGCACCAAAGATCGCAGCTGGGGAATCCGACCCGTGGGCGACCCGGCACCGCCCGGTGCGCCGCCCCAAAAGCGCGGTGGCATCTTCTTCTTGTGGGCACCGCTGCACTGGAAAGACCGTTGTACTCACATGTGCGTGTTCGAAAACGAGCACGCTGTGCAGTGGCACTCTGACGGGATGATCTGCCCGGTCTACGGCGACCCCGATGAAATTCCCGGCGTCGAAGACCCGGCGACCGAATTTCTGGCGGGAGTCGAGCACAGCCTGACATTCGTACCCGGCACGCGTCGGGCCAGTGCCGCAGAGATCACGCTGCTGACCCTCGATGGCAAGCGCGAAGAGATTCAGCTCGATCCGGTCCTGTGTTTTCGCATGAAGGGCATTGGCTATATGCATCCCGAATGGGGCCACGGACGCTGGAAGGGAGAGCTTGCGATCGGTGGAGAAAAATGGCGATGCGACGCCGTGGACGAGAATGCATTCGAAAACATCCACATACAACAAGTGGTGTTGGCCACGAGCGGCGATCAAAAGGGAATCGGCGTGCTCGAGCAAGTCCACATCGGCCCGCATGCCCGCTACGGCTGGAAGGGCATGATCGGCCCGGAATAGAAGAAAAATGGAAGAGATCCGCCGGATAGTGTGGGTTTGCGGCTTGCACGATCCGCCGATGAGGCCCTGCCGAAATTGCTGGACACCGACGCAGAATCGGGTCACTGTGTGTGAGGGCCGAATTGGGCGATATGGAACTCCCGAAGGAATCGTGCTGTATCCGTCCGAAGGCCTGATCGTCCGTGTGTGGGGGGATTCCCTTTATCGTGAGGTGTTCAAGATGAAATGGTTTGCATCCGTGATGCTTTCTGTACTTCTTGCATCTGGTGCTGCGCCAGCACTCGGCGGGACACTTTGTGGGGATGCCGATGGGGATCTGGAGGATGACTGCGAGGACAATTGCTCTGATTCTGTAAATCCCAACCAGGACGACACGGACGGCGATGGTTGTGGGAACGTCTGTGACGCAGATTGTGACCAGAACGGGATCGTCAATTTCGCCGACTTCACTTGTTTCGCCGGCGCGTTTCTCACGGGCAATCCGAACCAGAAGCTCACCGAGCCGGTCACCGGACAAGTGAACTTCGCCGATTTCGCGGTTTTCGCCGGGGGCTTTCTGTTGCCGCCGGGCCCATCCGGCACGACGAGCGGGCAAACCGCCTGCCCGTAGACGCTGGGGCCAGATCAGGAGGTCTTGATCGCCATCTCGGTGTACTTGTCGGCGAGAACCTGAAGGTTCTCTCGCCGGCGCCGGGACTCGTCGGGAGCCGGAGCAGCGCGTATCTTCGAGGTCTCGCAAATCCCGATCCGGAGAACCCCATGAGCCAGAGTCTCGAAATCGACGCATGGTCCGCGCTGCCGCCCCGCCCCTCCACGCCTCAGGTCCGCGGTGAACCCCCGAAGCCTACCGGCCAGGTCGATGCCGACCCAGCAAGCTTCCCGCTCGACCAGATCGATCCCTCCGACGGTGATCTCTTCGCAGCCGATCAGCACCACGGCTATTTCGCGCGTCTGCGCCGCGAGGATCCGGTTCACTACACCGCCAACAGTCATTTCGGCGCGTATTGGTCCGTGACGAAATTCGACGACATCGTGAGCGTCGAGAAGGATCCGGAGACCTATTCCTCCGCCCGCGCGATCACGATCTCCGATCCCGTACCGGGCTCTCCGATGGACTCGAGCTTCATCTCGATGGACGGACCGACCCAGCTCGCCCACCGCACGACGGTCGCCCCGGCCGTCGCGCCGAAGAACCTGAAGCGACTCGAGCCGATCATTCGGGAAAGGGTCCAGTACATCCTGGACGATCTCCCGATCGGTGAGACCTTCGACTGGGTCGACCGTGTGTCGATCGAACTCACGACCTCGATGCTGGCGTCGCTGTTCGACTTTCCCCGCGAAGAGCAGCGCCGCTTGACCCATTGGTCTGATATTGCGACGACGCCCCCAAATCTCGGCGGCCCCGATTCCATCACCCTCGATCAGCGTCACGCCGCGCTGAGCGAATGCCTCGAGGTCTTCCAAGGGCTCTGGAAGGAGCGGCAGGGCAAGGGGCGCACGGGTGATTTCGTGAGTCTGCTCGCGGATGGCGAGGCAACACGCGAAATGCCCGCGCGCAACTATCTCGCGACCCTCGTGCTCCTCATCGTGGGCGGGAACGACACGACCCGCAACTCGATCAGCGGGGGCGTGCTCGCGCTCAACCAGTTTCCGGCCGAGTACGACAAGCTCTGCGCCGACCCTTCTGTGATCCCGAACATGGTGAGCGAGATGATCCGGTGGCAGACGCCCCTGTCGCACATGCGAAGGACGGCGACACGAAACACCGAGCTCGCTGGCCGCTCGATCACCGCCGGCGACAAGATCGTCATGTGGTACGCCTCGGGAAATCGCGACGAGGACGCCATCGAACGACCGAACGAGTTCCTGATCGATCGCGCGGGCGCACGCAAACACCTGTCCTTCGGCTGGGGGCCACACTTCTGCGTCGGAAGCCGCATGGCAGAGATGCAGGTTCGGGTTCTCTGGGAGGAGATCCTGAACAGATTCAGCCGGGTCGAGGTGGTGGGCGAGCCGGTGCGGGTGCGCTCGAGCTTCGTGAATGGATTTCAGGAGCTGCCGGTCCGGCTGCAGGCGGTGTGAGTGGGATCTTCGCCATTGGAGCCACTGGCGCCCCAGCTCCGAGCTTCGATTGAACCTGTCGAAACGGCGGAGGTGAGACCATGGACCGAGAAACAGCAGCCGTAACCTTGCGGCGTGCACTGCTGCTGGGCTTCGGCTTCGGCGTTGCGGCCGCCACCGTCGGCATCTGGATGAACCTGATGCCGTTCGTGATGCGACGCTTCGGACCGGGCACCGGTTTCGTCGCGTTGACGGCCAGCTACGAGGTCTTGCTCGGCATCGGGCTGGGCCTGGCCTTCGCGCCACTGCTTCGCGTACACACCGCTCTGCACGCGCTCGCAATGGCTGCCGCCTACTACGGGCTGCAACGCTGGGTGGCCGTCGACTCGCCGCTTTTCAACATGCAGATGCTTGTCAACTGCGCGGGTCTCGTTGTCGTGTTCGCGCTCGGCGCCGCACTCGCGAAGTGGCGCCGGCCGCTGCCATGGATCAGCGCCATCGTGTTGATGGCGGCGGGGCTGGCCGCGCCGGCCGCCTATTTGGCCGCCACTACGCCTCCCCCGAAACCCACTCCCGTCCTCCCATCCGCGCGCGCGAATGCACCGGACATCGTGCTCGTCGTGCTCGACACCGTACGCGCCGAGAACCTGTCCACGTGGGGCTATTCGCGCGCCACATCGCCGACCCTCACGTCGCTCGCCCAACAAGGCGCGCTGTTCGCCGATGCGACCTCGCCATCGACCTGGTCGCTGCCCTCGCACGCATCGCTGTTCACCGGCCGCTACCCCTCCAGCCACGGCGCGCACGCCGAGCACCAATACCTCGACGATCGTTTCCCCACTCTCGCCCAGGTCCTGCAGAGCAACGGCTACGAGACGTTCTGCATCACCGCCAACGCGTGGATCAGCGATGGGCTCGGCCTGACCCGCGGCTTCGGGTGGCAGGACGAATCGCTCCGCAACCAGGGCGGCGCCGGTCTGGGATTCAGCTTTCCGCACCGCCTGCTCGACCGCTTCGGCCTGATCGAAGCCGACAAGGGCGGCGATATCGTGACGACTAGCTTCGAGGGTTGGGCGGCCGCCCGCCCCGCCGACGCGGAAAGACCGGCGTTCGTGTTCCTGAACTTCATCGAAGCCCATTTCCCCTATCACCAGCTACCTCACGAATACCTTTGGAAGTACACCGATGAGAGTTACTCGAAGTTGCGCTCGATCAGCGTCGAGCTGCTTGGCGCGCAGTTCGGCGGCGAGCGACCCGCTGCCGCTGATGTCGCCGAGCCGACGATCGCGATGTACGACGGCGGTGTGCTCTACACCGACTGGCTGCTCGGACGCGTCGTCGATGCGCTGCGCGAACGCGGCACGCTGGACAATACGGTGCTCGTCGTGCTCGCCGACCACGGCGAGATCCTCGGCGAACGCGAAGATTTTTTCGGTCACGGCCCGACGCTCTACCAGGAGAACATCGGTGTACCGCTTTTGGTCCGCTACCCGTCGCGAGTGCCGGCCGGAACCCGCGTCGACACGCCGGTCTCCACTCTCGGCGTGTTCGCGACGATCCTCGACCTGGCCGACGTCGTGCCGCCGCCTACGCTACAGGTCGACTCGCTCGCACCCTTGATCCGCGGCGAGCCCGGTGCAAGCGGCGGCACGATTCTCTCCGAGTTGCACGACAATACCCGCATGCGGGGCGGCGGCGACCAGCCCCAACCGAAGGACCCGCAGATGCAGCCCAACCGCCGCTACCGGCTCCTGCGCGATGGCGACCTGAAACTCGTCGTCACCTCGAAAGGCGATACACACCTATACGACCTCGCCGCCGACTCGGAAGAGTCACGCGACCTCGCGTCCGACCGCCCCGACGACCTCAGCGCGATGCTCGCAAAGCTCGAGATTGCAAAGAGCGCACTGGGCCTGCACGACATCGGCGCGGAGCTCGCCATAGGCGAGAACGCACCGGAACTCGACGAGGCAACGCAGGAGCGGCTGCGCGCGTTGGGGTACGCGCCGTAGGCGAGGATGGGATTACATCATAGGAGGCGGTGGGCCCTCCATGACCCGAACCCGGGGGCGGGGGAATAAGAACACTCAGATGCGTGCTACGTCAGAAAGTGGAGATACAGGCAGATGATTCGCTTGCGGGTCGACGGATGCGTCTGGTCCGGCTCATTGTCGGGGTGATCGACGGCCACTTCGTGGGTTGCCGCGAATTCGCCGCGCGAAAGCGACATCACGTATCGGTGCAGCTCTTCGCGATCGAGCCAGCCGTCGCGTCGGATCGTATCGAACCGACTCCAACGCATGACGTCGAGCGCCTTGCGCAACTTGTGATTTCGCCGGATGAGCGCAACCAGCTTCCGGCTCTCTTTCTTGTCGCCTCCATCGTCTTCGGGCATCGGTTCGGAACGGAGCGCGCGCCTCGCCTCGTCATGGTCGACTGGCACATCGGGAATCCGATCCAGCAATGCCTGGGAGATTTCCGGAATCTTCGCCTTGGGGTTCTCGTCCAGATGTCTCCCCATCTCGTGTTCGACGAGCTCGTAGATTTCGGCTCGGTCGCCCATCTTGAGCAGTGCATTGGCCATCGATTCTGCGCCCACGATCTCGGCCGCAATCGCATCGCACGCGTACTCGAGATCGCGCTGCCCGCTGGATGCGACGAGATTGAAGATCCACAGAAACGGCAGCGGCGCCCACCAGATCACGAAGATCGCCGTCCACGGCTCTGTGAGTTCGGGCACCCAGGAAAACAACGTCACGCACGCCGCAATCGAACCGACCACCCCAAGCCACGCATTGCGCCCCAGGGGACCGATGTAGCGATAGAAATGGGCGAGTTCGTGAACGACGACGGCGCGAAGTTCGTCGCGCGAGAATGCGTGGAACAGATACGAATTCAGGAAGATCGCGTTGTAGCGAGGGATGGAATTGAACAGCATCGAGTTCGTGCTGAACGCATTGGCTTCTTTGTCGATCGCAATGTAGAAGTTCGGCTTCTCGCTCTTCCCCAGCCGCTCGGAAACCCGCGCGGTCAGCGAGTCGAGTTCTTCCGGTTCGAGAACGCCGCTCAGATCCTCGGGGGCGTCGCGATAACGAAACGCCTCGCCACCGAGCAGCCCGAACAACTCGAGCACGTGCTTGACAACGGCAACCGCGACGACGACCGAGAACGCGACCGGATGCGCGTCGAGGAAATCCGGCACGAGTATCACGAGCACGGCGACCGATCCAGCCAGCAACAGCACGAAGCCGCACCACTGCAGCCTGAACAGACGGCGCAGACGCAGGTCACGTTGATCGGGTGTGCGGCGCAGTTCGACCGAGTCGCGTTTCGAAAATCGCTCTAGCAGTTCTGCAGGCACATGGGCCGTCACCGATGGCTCCTTCGGCGTACGCCGTCAGTGAGACCATTGCTGTCGACTCGTTGCATCCGCGACCTTCTTCTTGGCAATCCCCACCAGATCACGGGTTCGCCGCTCGCCGTTGTTCCAATTCTCTCCCTCGAAGTCTACGTCAACCACCGCATCTATGAGATCAACGGCCTTTACGCGCCTGATTCGCACGGCGTATTCTGGGCGTAGAGCCCATCCTCGATCTCTCGCGCTAGCAGTCCGCCCATGTCTCCCGATACAGTCCGACCGAACGCAACGGGCTGTATCGGAGGGAGTGATGGACGGAGCCAGAGAGTACGAGACGATCCTCGTCGAAAAGAAGGGGCAGGTAGATTGGGTGAGCTTGAACCGACCGGAGGCGCTGAACGCCATCAACACGCCGATGGTGACGGATCTTCGCGACTACTTCGGCAGCCTGTACGAGAACGATGACACGCGAATCGTCGTGTTGCGGGGCGAAGGCCGCGCGTTCTGCGCCGGGCTCGACATCAAGCAGGTGGGCTCCGGCGAGCACGCCGCTCCGTTTGGCGGGGGAATGGGGTTTCAAGGTTACCTGGCTGAAGCTTACATACGCATGCGTCGGTGCCCGCAGCCCATCATCTCTCTCATCCATGGCCCCGCCTGTGGGGGAGGCTTCGCATTCGCGCTCGCGTCGGACATTCGCATCGCCGGCGAGAGTGCCCGCATGAACGCCGCGTTCATCCGCATTGGGCTGTCGGCGTGCGACATGGGCGTAAGCTATTTCCTTCCGAGGCTGATTGGGACATCGATCGCTTCGGAGCTGATGTTGACTGGACGCTTCATCCATGCAGATCGCGCACTCTCGACAGGACTCGTGTCTGAAGTCGTTCCCGATGCGGAACTTGCGACGGCCGCACAGCCATACATCGACGAGATGTTGACGACCTCGCCGATGGGTCTTCGGTTGACCAAAGAGGGGCTGACTGCGGCGGTGGACGCATCGAGCCTCGAAGCTGCGATGGCGATCGAGAACCGGAACCAGATTCTGTGCTCGAGAGGGCCCGATGCCAAGGAAGGAATGATGGCGTTTCTCGAGAAACGCGCGCCGGTCTACAAGCGGAGTTGAACGCAGTCGCAGTCTGGGGAATGAAGCCGGCTTTGCGAGATTCGCGCAATCACATCGCATCACCAGGGGGATCTGCAAATGCGAATCGAGCGTTGGCACCTGGTCGTGCTCGGTGTCGTGCTTACGGGCGCTCTCGCCTATTCGACGACCGTGGCACTTCGTTACATCGAGCAGGCACTCGACCGGGGCGGCTACTTCGACCCGAATATTCGCGGAGCCGACTGGCACCGAGAAGGTCAGCGGGCAATGTCCGAAGCGCTGCCGACGCGAACGGTTTCGCGAGGGGGTCCGATCTCGGCGCTGCCGGAATCATCGCGAGATCTCGAGGCTGTGACATACGAATACGACGGAAGCCGCCACGCTTTCTCGGAATTCCTCGCGCGCAACCACACGCAAGGCATTGTGGTCCTCCATCGCGGCGCCCTCGTATTCGAGAAGTATTTCGAGGATGCAGATGATGGTTCGCGGTTCACGTCTTGGTCTGTCGCAAAGTCGTTCACCGCGACACTGGTCGGAATCGCCCTCGCGGAAGGCAGGATCCGCAGTCTCGACGACACGCTCGAGCAATACGTTCCCGCATTGCGCGAAACCGCCTACGCGGGAGTGACGATCGACCAGGCACTCCGCATGCGTTCGGGCGTCGCCTTCACCGAGGAGTACACCGACGGCGGCTCCGATATCGCGACCTACATGCAATCTTCTGTGATCGAGCAGTTCGGTTCAGCGGATCTGCTCGCGGCCGGCTTCCCACGCGCTGCCGATCCGGGCAGCGTCTTCAACTACAACACCGCCGAGACGCAGATTCTCGGCTGGCTCGTGCGCGAGGTCACCCAGCAGAGTCACTCGGCCTACCTCGAAGAGAAGTTGTGGCGACCGCTCGGAATGGAACACGACGCCGCGATCGTGCTCGATCGACCGGGCCCCGATGGGGTCGAGATGGCCGGCTGCTGCCTCAACGCATCGCTGCGCGATTGGGCGCGTTTGGGGCAGCTGTATCTTCAAAATGGATTGTGGCGAGGAAAGCGGCTGCTCGCCGAGGACTGGGTGGCTCGGTCGACATCGCCTGACGCCGAAGGGGACGCGTTTTATGGCTACCAATGGTGGTTGCTCGGCGAGGGTCGTTATTCGGCGCAAGGCGTGCACGGCCAGTTCATCTTCGTCGATCCCGCGCACGATCTCGTGGTCGCAAAGTCGAGCGTATGGCCGGTCGCCTGGGACGAGGAACTGGCCGATGAGGCAATCGCCGCGTTCGACGCAATCGGTCGGCATCTGACCGCACGGCCCAGGCCTCACAGTGGCTCGCCTTCTTCGTTCAACAATGCCAGGCGATTGATCGCGTCCACGACCGGCCCTCGAAGCCGGCCAGACTTATCTGCGGAGCGTCGGTATTCACCTGTTCGGTCCTCACTGTGATGGAGAACGTTCGAGCAGATAAAACGCTACGCGAGGTCATCGCGGGACGCCTTTTCTTACTCCGTCTGTAATTTGGGGACGCGTCCTTCCGCGCTCGAGCTCGCAAGCGATCTGCGGGCGCGTACCTGGTACTACACCGAATGGTGACTGGTCGGTTTTCTTGCCCGGTTCGGCCAGAGAAGAGAAAGAACGAGGGCGGTGCGCGCTGAGGAGCTAGTCGAGGCCCGCGGGGCGAACCGGATCCGCCAGCCGGACCACACGGTGTCCGTGCGGTGAAGCCATGATCGTGTCGCACCAGGACTCGCCCTGGTAGCGGTACCGAATCTGTACGCCTCGCACCCGGCGCGCGAGCAATAGCTCGAGTGCGTCGCTGGCGGTGACCTGGCCGGTACTCGCACGCTCGGCCGCGGCCTGCTTGACGCGGACTCCTTCGATTTCCGCTGCGGAGGAGAGGTCGTGAAACAGCGCGCGCAATCCCTGTTCGTCGAGCTCGGCCTCGTGCAGGTCGGGGAGGACGATCTCGGGCTCGGGTGGCTCGGTGGGTTCGGACGTCAGAGTGCTTGCGAGTTGGGCAGGCGTGGGTCGGTCCGCGTTGGGCAACAGCACGATCGCGTTGGTCGGTGCTGGGCAGACGTGCTGACAGATACCGCAGCCCGTGCACATCGCACCATCCACGCTGGGAAGATCTCCCAAGAAGGCCATGACACCCGGGACGGGGCAACGCTCGACACACACGCTGCAGCTCGACGACAGGCGATTCAAACAATCGAGCGGTTGCACGTGTGCAGTGCCCAACGCCGCCGGCGCCTCGGAACGCAGCGCGCCGGTTTCGCAGGCGGTGATGCAAGGCAGGTCTTCGCACATCAGGCACGGCGAAACATGCGGATCCACGATCGGCGTTCCGCTCGCTTCGCGCAATCGGGCCGGCGCGTTCCGAATCGCGTCGTGCGGACACGCACTCGCACAGTCGCCGCAGCGAGTGCAGGCTACCAGGAAGTCCGCCTCGGCGATTGCGCCGGGCGGACGCAGCAGCGGGAACGTTGCGTCGGCACCGGCGCGCCGCGGAGTCGCGCGCATCTCCGGGTCGAGCCAGGAGATTACGTCCGGCAGTCGCTGGCCGGGCTTCACCAGATCGGTCGGTGTGATCGTCTTCGGCGTTGCGGGCTGCGGCGAGGCGGGCTTCCCGCGCGTGCGAAGACGCAGCAACTCGCGGCGGGTAAAACCATCGCGTGCCATCTCAGCGGCTCGACGCGCCGGCCCTGCCACCGGTTGCTGGATGACACTGCAGGCAGCTTCGCCGATCGGGATGTGGTGTCTGGAGTTTCGCGCGACCTTCAGGCCCGTGACAGGACTCGCAGCGTTCACGCATCCAGGTGCTGTGAGAAACTGCGGGCGGTGCCCCTGGATAGGCGACAATGCCACCATTGGCCGAGGGCTGGCCGCGCCACGACGTCTCGACGTCGGCAGCAGCGTTCCCCTCGAGCAGCGTGAACGACGCCGATGAGCTGACGTGACATTGTGTACAGCTCGCGTAGCCCGCATGCGGCACGGGGCTGGCACGCAGACCTGCGAGCGCGAATCCCTCGGCGTGACAGGCGAGGCACTCTGCTGCGCCACCGGCGCGAACCGGATGTGGGATGACGGGCGGTGCACCGTCGAACGCCCGTCGTGCCGCCCGCTGTGCCATCGCGAGCGCAGCGGTCTTCTCGTCGGGCTCTTCTCGAACTTCCGCCCGTGCAGCCACCTCGCGGGATTCGTTCCAGCTGGAATCCGCGGGACCGTCTCCCCACGGCCGCCGCTCGAGCTCGGCGTGGCTGCGCGCCGGCGGTACGAGGCCTGCATTCGGTCGCTCCCGCGAGGGTGCACGCTTCGCACGGTATGTCGACGGCGAAGTACCGGTCACCAGGCCGATGAGGGCGACCGCCGCCACCGCTGCCGCGAGCAGCGCCACCAGCCGACCCGAGAACGGTGTGCCGGGCTCAGGCATTCGAGCTCTCACCGATGCGGCTGACCCGGGCCGCACACTTCTTGTAGTCGGGCTGCTTCGAGAACGGGTCGTGAGCATCGAGTGTCAGATCGTTGATGAGCCGCGATTCGTCGAAGAACGGCACGAAGATCGAGCCGCGCGGCGGAGCGCCACGCCCTTCGATCCACACCGGCAGCTCGATCGTTCCGCGCCGTGACTCGATGCGGACGATCTCGCCGTCCGCGATCGAGAGCGCACGGGCATCGTCGCGATGCATCTCGACGTACGCGTTCGGCATTGCGCGACGCAGCGGCGAAACACGCATCGTCATGGTGCCCGTATGCCAGTGCTCGAGGACGCGCCCGGTGCAGAGCCACAGTGGATACTCGGCATCCGGCGATTCGGGCGGCGGTTCGTAGGGACGAAACCAGATCTGCGCGCGACCATCGTTCGTGGGCGAGTGGTAGAAATCGAAGTCCTTTCCCTTCGCCACGTAGGGATCGTCGAAGCCGGCGAAACGGAAGCGCGTCTCCCGCCAGCTTCCGTCCTGTTGCTGAACGACGGGCCAGCGAAGGCCCCGCGCCTTCACGTACTCGTCGTAGGGTGCGAGGTCCTTGTGCTTCAGACGCGAGAAGGCCCGGTACTCATCGAACAGATACTTGTCGACATTGACGTCGCGGAAGTGTTTCCAATCCCAGATCGGGACCTCTCCGCCGCCTTCCTTCTCGACGCGGAACAAGAAGCCGCCGTCCTTGTCCTTCATACCTTCGAAACCACGGTCGTGCAGACGACGCGCCACTGCGATCGTCTGCCACACGTCGTCGCGAGAATCGCCGGGTGGATCGACCTGTTTGAACCACTGTTGGGTACGCCTTTCCGAATTGCCGAACATCCCATTCTTCTCGACCCACATCGCCGAAGGCAGAACCAGATCGGCGTCCCGCGTGGTCGCGGTCGGATAGACGTCGGATACGATCAAGAACTTGTCCGGGTCGGCGACCCCTGGGTCGAACAGCTTGTGTCGGTTCGGCAGGGTCTGGCCGGGGTTCGTCACCTGTACCCACACGGTCGAGATGTCACCGCCGTCGGCA
Organism: Deltaproteobacteria bacterium; assembly: GCA_029261905.1. GTDB lineage: Bacteria > Myxococcota_A > UBA9160 > UBA9160 > SMWR01 > JAJDAM01. The sequence continues at coordinate 5,723 of JAJDAM010000621.1, read as the reverse complement.
GCGGGCTTGCACCACTGCTCGAACATCTTCAACGTGTGGTAACCCTTCTTGTCGTGGATTCGGCCCTCGGGCAGGTTCCAGATCTCCTCCGCCTGCTTCCGGTGTTCTGCTTTTTCTACCAGACGTCCGCCGGGCAGTAGATGGGAGAGCGTCCCCACCTCGCGCGCCGTGCCGCACGCCGATGGTTGCCCGGTGAGACTCGTCGGCGCGTCGCCCGGCTTTCCGAAGTGACCGGACAGCAGATGCGCGGCGTGCACCAGGGTATTGATCGCGGTCCCTCGCGTGTGTTGGTTCATGCCCATGCACCACAAGCTGGTGATGCGGATGTCTCGGCGGCCGAACAGTTCGCCTAACATCCGAATGTCCCGAGCCGGCACGCCAGAGATTTCTTCGACGCGCTCGGGCGTGTACTCGGCTACGCCCTGCTTGAATTCGTCGAAAGAGATCGATTTTCCGTGCAACGCGGGCGGGTCGCTGTCCGCCTTGAACGCGCAGTGCTTCTCGACGAACGCCTTGTCCCAGCTGTCGTTGGCGATCAGCTGGTGGAGGATCCCGTTGGCGACCGCAAGGTCCGTCTGCGGTTTGAACTCGAGGTAGTGCTGCGCGTGTGCGGTGCTGCGCGTGCGCCTCGTCGAGATGTCGATGATCTGAATGTCTTCACCGCGTGAGCGTCGATCGATCACGCGCGAGAAGAGCACCGGATGCATCTCGGCCGGATTGTTGCCCCAGTTGATCAGCACGTCGCAAGCGTCCAGATCGTCGTAACAGCCGGCGGGCTCGTCGACCCCGTAGGCGGCGAGGAAGCCGGTCACCGCGGAGGCCATGCAGAGCCGGGCATTCGGGTCGATGTGGTTGTTCGCGAGGCCTCCCTTCATGAATTTCTGCGCCGCGTAGCCCTCCGCGATCGTCCATTGACCACTGCCGTAGAACGCAAAGCCCTTGGGGTCTGCCTGGATTCGGTCGGCGATGATGTCGAGCGCGCGATCCCAAGAAATGGGGACCTGCCGGCCGTTCTGCTTCAGCAGTGGCTGGGTGAGCCGGTCCTGGCCGTAGAGTGCGAGCCCCACGTGATAGCCCTTCACGCAGAGCAAGCCGCGGTTGACGTCGGCCTCGGGGTCGCCCGCGACAGCCACCACACGCCCGTCCTTGACGCCCACCTGCAAGTGACATCCGGTGCCGCAGAAGCGACACGGCGCCTTGTCCCAGGAGACGCCAGAGAGGGCGGGATCAGGAGTGGGATCAGGAGCGAGATTCGGAACGGCCGCGGACGCAGTGGTCGTCCGGTTTGCCGCGGCCGTGGCTGCTGCCATCGCGGCGAGCTTCACGAAGTTTCTTCGATCGAGTTCCATCACACGTCCTCGCGCGCGGCAGCCCGAGGCGACCGCGTCAACAGGTCCTGAAAATCGGCGTAGACCACGTCCACCCCTGCAACGCCGGGAACGCATCGGAGCGAGTCGATGCGTTCCTCGGCCATGCGCGCACTCGAAGATTCGAGCACGACCGGCAGGCGGTGGGCCGCCGCCTCGCCCAATTCGAGATCCGGCGCTGATGCGAGTGCTCCGGAGACACGCCTTTGCGTACTATCGTCGTCGTCGTCGAGAACGATCACGAGTCCTAGCACCGGCATCAGAACTCCTTCCTTTTTCCGAGACCGGAACGACCGGTCAGCACGTGAGCGGAGATCTTTACACTGACGGTGAAGATTCCGATTCCCACGGCCCAGATGCCCGCGGTCAGCTTCCACTCGGTCAGGCTCGGCACGTACTCCACCAACTCGTGCATCGTGCTCGGCACGAAGGCCGGCACGATCATGCCCATCCCCTTTTCGATCCAGACCCCGGCGAAGGTCAGCACGCACGCGAGCAACACGCCCTGGCGTCGCTCACGAGAGGCGGGCGTCACCAGCAGGATCGCGGCCGCCAGGTTCAGGCCGATGGCCGTCCAGATCCACGGCACCAGCGCAGTCTTGCCCTCGATACCCAGATAAAGATAGCGGGCCGCTGCTGCATGGGTGCCACCGGTATAGAATTGCGTGAAGACTTCCGAGGTGAGCAGGAAGAGGTTGATCCAAACAGTCACGCGGAGGATCGACGTCAACGTGTCGATGGCACCGTCCGGGATCGAAAGGTTCGCGATCCGGCGAATGAGACGCAGCGCGACGATCAGGAACGCCGGCCCCGTCACGAACGCCGAAGCGATGAAGCGCGGCGCAATGATGGCATCGTTCCAGAACGGTCTGCTGCCGAGCCCTGTATACAAGAACGCAGTGACGGTGTGGATCGAGATCGCCCAGACCACGGAGAGGAAGACGAACGGGATGTACCAGCGGCGATTCAACGGCTTGCCGATGAACCTCGAATAGACCATGTAGCCGGTGATGTGCAGGTTGAGCAGCAGGTAACCGTTGAGGACGATCACGTCCCAGGTGAGCATCGAGATGGGCCAATGAAAACGCCCGATACCGGGGATCATGTGCCAGAGCCTGTCGGGGCGACCCATGTCGACGATCACGAATGCCAGCGAGACGATGATCGCGGAGATCGCCAACAACTCGCCAACGATCACGACGTCGTGCATCTCGCGGTCGTCGTAGAGATACGCGGGGATCACCATCATGACAGCCCCCGCCGCGAGACCGACTCCGAATGTGAAGTTCGCGATGTAGAGCCCCCACGAGACGTGGTCGGTCATGTTCGTCAGGACCATTCCCTCCGCCATCTGGTTTGCCCATGCGTTCGCACCAACGAGCGCGATGGCGGTCAAAGCCGTCATCCAGGCGTAGAAGAGCGGCCCGCCGTCGAACGAAATCTTCACACACTCCCACAAGAAGCGCGGATAGGTGACGAGGTGAGAGTCCTCGTCTTGGATCGGCAGGCTGGGAGATTGGGCGGCCATCAGTTCTCGAATCGGCAGGGTTCGGGTCAGTTGAATGGGTTCAGTCGAAGACGGTCAATGGAAGAGGATCAATCGAAGAAATAGAAGAAGCGAGGCCGTGTGCCGAGCTCTTCTTTGAGTACGAAGACCCGCTTGTTGTCGAGCACCCAGCGGATCGGGGATTCGGGATCGAGCAGGTTTCCGAACACGCGTGCACCGGTCGGGCAGGCCTCCGCGCACGCCGGCAGCTTTCCGCGCCGGGTACGGTGTAAACAGAAGTGGCACTTTTCGACCACGCCTTGCGGGCGCACGCGGTTCGAGAGGTAGCCCTGATCCGGGTTGATCTCGGAAGCCTCGATCTCGGGCTTCGTCCAATTGAAGCGCCGGGCATGATACGGACAGGCGGCCTCGCAGTAGCGACAGCCGATGCACCAGTCGTAGTCGATCACGACGATGCCGTCCTCTTCCTTCCATGTGGCCTCGACCGGGCAGACCGCTACGCACGGCGCGTCGTCACACTGCAGGCACTGAACGGGCATGTAGTACTTGCCCGGAGCCGGCACGGCGTGGTCGTAGGTCGTGTTCGCATGCTCGAAGTCGAGGCTGCCCTGCGCCATCTCGAACACGCGGATGTAGGATTGATTGGACGGACGATCGTGATTGTTCTCTTGATGACAGGCTTCGGCGCACTTTCGACAGCCATTGCAGACCGAGAGGTTCAGCGCGTAGCCGAACTGCACACCGGGAATTGGCCGATCGTCAGCAACCGAGACCCGCGCCCCGCGATCGCGCAGCGTCTCCTCCTCGATGCGTCGCAGAACTTTCTCGATCTCGTCGGGTGTAAGCTCGCGATAGTGCTGCTGAAGGAACTGGTCGAGCGAGAGATCGGCGGTGAACTTCTGGATCGGCTCCATCGCCTTCGCGAACGCCGCCGCACCGAGTGTGGCCCCAATACCGGTGATTGCGGCGCGTCGCGTAACGTCAGTCATGTTGGCCTGTCTTCCCTTCGGAAATGGGTTCATCAGAAGCGATGGGCAAGAAGCGGTCGTTCGGCGGTGCCGCGGGCATCACCACCGGGTATGCCGGAGCGTGAGCCCGGTGGCACGACACGCAATTGTTTCGTATCCAAGGGCCGCGGGTGGAGTCCCAATATCCGCGACCACCACCGTGGGAGCCACGCTTGTAGTCGCGGTACTTCGGGCCGTGGCATTGGCCGCACAGCTGCAGCACGTCCCGCATGGGGATCGTCTCACCATCGGCCAAGCGCAAGCGTGTCCGATCGTCGGGCGCGTGGCAGCTCGCGCAACCGAGGGTGCCGTGATGAAGCTCGATCCCGGCGTGGAAGTCCTCGGGCACGTCGCGACTGCGTGCGAGCGCGTCGGGATGACTCGGGTCATGGCACGTCGCACATGCGACACCGATCGAAGCACCCGAAGGATCGCGTAGTCCCGTATCGAGGGTGCCCAGCGAAGGCGGGTTGCGGACTTCGGTGGGATGGAGTTTGCGGTCTACCGGTGCGGCAGCCACTTGAGCGAACACGGGCCCCGCGATGCCAATGATGGGCAGTATCACGAGCAGACTGAAACGCACCCCCCGCCGTCGCATCCGGTGCCCCCCCCCCGTACTGGCACGGTAACGATGCTCGCGCGGCGACGCTAGCGGCGCGACGGGGTGGGCTTCTGCGCAAGCGGGTTAGTCGCCGGGGTTTCGATTCGACACCCCCCGTACCAGAGACGGGATCTCCATCTCACCGCCCTCCACATGGCACCCGCGGCATTGGGCGTCCACCCGAGGCCGGGCCATGAAGTAGCCGAAGGCGTCGCCATCTGTCTCGTGCACGGCGTGGCAGGCGACGCATCCGGGAGCGCCGGCCTCGTCGTCGTGGTCCGGGACTCCGTGATAAGCCTCCAAGGTCCAACCCGGCGCGGCCGAATGACGAAAGGTCGGGTGGCAACCCAGACAGACGGACGGCGAGAGATCGAAGGGCATGCCGTGCGGTTCTTCGAAGGAGCCTGCGACGTAGCGCAGGCCGTCGCGGGCGGCGAGGAGCTTCACCCGGGTGCGTTCCAGCGCCCCCGAGCCCGCGTGGCAGTCGATGCAGCGGAAGGCGTCGTCGTCGCGTTCCTGTACCCAGCCGCGGCCGTGAACGCCGGCCAGACTCACGGGGATGACGCGGTCGAAGTCCTCGCGCACTTCGATGTGGAGTGGCGTCCCGTCGGGCAGGTGGCAATCGTTGCAGAAATCGTTGCGCTGCTCGAATCGGTCGCTCACACCCCACGCGAGTGCGCCAAGCGGAAGCGCACACACGGCTGCCAACACGAACCACTGCGCCCTCAACTCACTCCCCCCGTGCGGGGTCCCGTCACTTCGTTGGGACCAGCCGAAACTTGCATCGCCATCATCGATGCGCGGTTCGAACGCCATCCTATACTCGACGGCCGCTCGACGCGAAGGAGCCCCGACACATGAGCTGGAATTTTGGAGACATTCTCGACGGTATCGAAGGCGGTTTTCACGCCGGCTTTCCCGCAGAAACACCGGCACTGATCCACGGAAAACAGACCGTACTCTGGGGCGACTTCGCGCGCCGCGCCAACAACCTCGCGTCCGGCCTGCGGGCTCGTGGACTCGAGCCCGACGACAAAGTCGCAATCTACATGCGCAACGAGACCGCGTACCTGGAGACGGTCGCGGCCTGCTTCAAGGCCCGCGGCGTCCACGTGAACGTCAACTACCGATATCTGGACGAGGAGCTCTGGTACATCGTCGACAACTCGGATGCCGCAGTCGTGGTCTTCAGCGAGGAGTTCGCCCAGCGGGTCGGAGGCTTGCGGGGCCGGCTTCCCGGC
>JAJDAM010000620.1 GCA_029261905.1 Deltaproteobacteria bacterium | reverse complement strand
GGTCTCTTCTTTCAGCTGTTCGATCCGCGTGTCGCGACGGGACACGCTGTCTCTGAGGCCACCGACCTCCGTACTGAGACGACTCAGGGCAGCGTTCCGCTCGGACGCCTCGTGTTTCATGCGCTCGATCTCTTCCACACTCGAGACCTGCTCGCGAAGGCGAGCCACGTCGCCGCGCAACGATTCCACTTCCCCGGCACGCAGCGACAGTTGCACCCCTGTTTCGGCCAGGGGGGCGAGCACGCCTCCGTCGTATGCGACGGCGAGCTCGCTCGTTGCGGCCTCGTCGAGCCGCCCGAGAGCGGCCTCGAGCACGAACTTGACCACTTCCACCAGGCGGCTGCCTTCGTGCTCGTGGGCGACGAGCTGGTCGCGGATTTCAGCGACCTCGTTTCCACGCGCGGCGAGTTCTTCGCGGCTCACATCGAGGCTCTTGGCGAGCGTAGCGGCCTCGCGTTGGCTCTCGGTCAATGCAGAGTTCAGATCGACCACACGCGACTCGAGTTGATCGGCGCGCCGGTCGCTTCGAGCCCGGTCCAGTTCGACTTTGGCAATCAGGGGGCCACAGGCAGCCTCTACGGCTTCGAAAGACGTGCGGATGCGGTCGAGAGTGCGCGCACTCCCCGTCTTTCCAGAAGCCGCGTCGCACGCCCACCGGTACGCATCCTTTACCCAGTCGACGACGTCACGCCTCGCGAATACCTGCGCGGTTGTCGTAGATTGGTGTTGCAGGCTGGTGGTCAAGAACGCATCGATCTCGGCCTCGGCGCGGCGGCTGCGACGGGGAAATACGATGTGCAGCGTTTTCGAGATGTCCGCCGCGACTCCGCGCCAGTCATCGAGCAGAGCCTCGTAGCTGTGAAAGCAACGCGGACTGCCGCGGGTCTGGTATTCGGCCGCCAGGAAATACTGGAGCCACAGCAACAATCCCTTCGACTCGTCCGTCTGTTGGGCCCGATGGAGCGAAGCCGCTACGTCGAGCGGGTTCCGGATCGCGAGCACGTAGCTCGGCTCGATCTCGAGCCGTTCGAACACGCGCGACCAGACGGGAAGCAGACGGACCATGCGTGGATCTTTCACGACGAAAAAGGGGCTGTCCCCGAACTCCTCGACGCAGGCATCCGCCAGTCGTTCGATCCAGCTGTCGGCCAACGGAGAGTCGACCCAATCCGCGGGAAAGGGAGCGAGGTCGAACCAGCTGGTGCCCGCCTCGCGCATCAACTCTTCGTGCAGTTCGAATAGTTTTTGCGATTCGAAATAGCCACGCGGATTGGATTCGGTCGCGGGCATCTGGTGTTTAGGAAGCGTTGCGCCGAGCAATCCCAGCATGCGCGTGAGGGCAGAAGTCCCACTGCGGTGCATTCCCAGCACGACGAGTGCGCGGCGCTTCTTGGCTGTGGGCTTGCTGCGGCTCTTGTTGGCCGCCGATTTTGAACGCGATTTTCTCGCCGTCATTTCGAGACGGGCGCCTCCGTGCCGCGGGTCGATGTCCCGAGGTTACACGGCGCTCTCAACGATGGCCTGGGGTCCCGAATACGAAATCGGGTCGCCTCGCGGCCGCCGATCCGCCGCTCAGTTCTCAAGGGTGCCGCTCTGCTGCGTCGGCTGTGAAGCCCGTGTCGCTGCGGCCCGAGATCCCGCCGAGAGGTCGACACGCCCAGTGATGCGCTCTCGTCTGAGCGGATCGATTCTGAAGATCGCGGCGTCCATGACGCGATGCAGGTATTTTTCGCCGCCCTCGTCCCGTCCTCGCACGCCTGCGTTGAGGAAATACGTTCCGGGGACCAGAGTGGGTGTGAACTGAAAGCGCACCTCCCAGCGTGTGCCAGCCTCCACTACTTCGATGCCCTTGCCGGCAGGCTCGGACACCTGGCCACCGAGTTCGAACCCGGATGTCAGCTTCAACATCATCCCGAATCGCACGAAGCTCGCAGCCTCCAGGAACTCTACGTCGTATGCGTAGGTATAGGTCTGCCAGCTGCGAAGGACGTTGACCTGGCGACCGTTCGCGTCGAGGATGCGAACGTTGTCGATCGAGGCGCCGTGCTTGAGGTACTCGACCTTGCTCTCGGATCGGAGCTCGGCGTCGTAGCTCCCCATGTCTTCGGGATCGTTGGGTTCTTCGTCGACCACAGTGGTTCCGGCGACGATGGCGGCGGGCTCGACCTCGGCAGCTTCTCCTCCGGAACGGTCGAGGTCCCGAATCTCCGCCAGCACGGATGGCGCCTGTTCGGCAGTCGCATACAGCAGGCGCTGGTATCTGGAGACGACCACCTTGGGAGATCCCGTGAGCAGCCTCTCACCGTGCTCGACTAACACCGCTCTGTCGCAGAGTTCGATGACCGTGTTGGCTGAATGCGAAGCGAGCAGGATCGTCGCCCCGTTTTCTTTGATGGCCTCTATTCGCGCGAAGCACTTGCGGCTGAAAGCTTCGTCTCCCACCGCGAGCACTTCGTCGACGATCAGGATGTCGGGGTCCGAGTTGATCGCGACGGCAAACGCGAGACGGGAGTACATGCCGCTCGAGTAGGAACGGACGGGTTGATCGAAGAACGAGCCGATGTCCGCGAAACGGATGATCGCTTCGAGCCGCTCCTCGATCTGCGGTTTGTGAAGTCCCAGGATCGACGCGTTGAGAAATACATTTTCGCGTCCGGTGAACTGCGGGTTGAAGCCTCCGCCGATCGTCAGCAGCGGCGCGACGTGGCCGCTGACCTCGATCTCACCCGAAGTCGGGCGGAGAACCTGTGCAATCAGCTTCAGTAGCGTCGATTTGCCAGAGCCGTTGCGACCCACGATGCCGACGGTTTCGCCCCGATGGATCTCGAGGTCGACTCCGTGCAGTGCGTGAAACTCGCGATAGAAGCGTCGGCGACCCGGCCAGAGCATCTGCTTGAGGCGGTCGTGCGGCTTGTCGTAGATGTTGTATGTCTTGCCGAGCGACCGCATCCGGATCGCGACATCGCCTTGGCCCGATCGGGGTTGATCAGACGACATCGGCGAAGCCCTGCTTCGACTTCATGAACCATACGTAGCCGACCCAGGCCGCGAGCCAGCCTCCCAGGCACAGCGAAGCCAACGGCAGCCACTCGGGTGCGACGTCCCGAAAGAGGACTCCTTTCGACATCTCGATGATGCGGGCGAAAGGATTCAGGAAGTAGGTGGATCGCAGGTGCTCGGGGATGCGCGAAGCGGGGTAGAAGATCGGGCTGAGAAACAGCAGGGCCGTCGTGACGACGCCGACGACCTGGGAGATGTCGCGCAGGAACACGCCGAGTGACGCCAGCAGCCAAGTGGCCCCCAACGTCATCAATACGACCGGAAGCAAGATCAACGGGAGGTACAGCGAACTCATGGGCGGCACGCCCAAGACGAAAAAATGAAACACGGCCAGGACTCCCAACCCGACGGCGAAGTTGAACAGGGTTGCTGCGAGGCTCACCCACGGAAGCGTTTCGAGTGGAAACAGGTGCTGCTTGACGAAGACGCTGTTTTGCAACATCAGGTTGGGTGCCTCATTGACGCATTCTGCGAACACCGAGTAGAGAATGATCCCCGAAAAGAGAAAGAGCGAGAACTCCGCGGTGCCCGCCTCCGCGCCTCCCCACTTTGCCTTGAAGACGAACGAGAAGACAAAGGTATAGACGCACAGCAGCAGCAGCGGATTGATGATCGTCCAGAAGAAGCCCAAAAAGGAGCCGCGGTAGCGAAGCTCGATCTTGCGCCAGGCCAGGCGCCGAATCAGCTCGCGATGCTTCCAGCCGGAATGAAGAAACGCGAACGGCTGGTAGATCCCGATGCGATCGTTCGGCATTCCTCAGGCTCCGGTGGATCGTCTGCGGCTACGACACGAGCTTTGTTTTCGGGTCCAGCGGCCGCCGCCTTGCGATCGGGACACGAAGCAACCGCATCCACACCGGGGTGGTTCCATTCTCTGCTGCGAACGAGGGGGGTACAAGAGAGTGGGCGGTGAGGCGAGGCCGAGTCGAGGTCCGAGGCGAGGCCTTAGTCGATGGAAAGATCGATGGAAAGGTCGATGTGGGTCACGATAGCAAAGTCAGCCCTGCACGGGGCAATGATCCAGATCCAGTTGCTCGCTGTGTACCTCTCGACTAGCCTCCCGCACCGAAACTATCGAGGGGAGTCGCTCGAGCCATGTCTACGACGATGAAGGGGGTCATCGCTGGCGCAATCGTGTTGATCCTGCTGATCTTCCTGGTGACACGTGGTTCTGAAGAAGAGCCGCAACAGGCGGAAACCGGAGCCGCTGCCACGCGGCCGGATGCGACCGCGCCGCCTAAGGCGCCGGCAGCGCGTCCGAGTTCCCCGGCGATGCCTTCAGGCTCGGACTCAGAGAAGGCCACGACACCGCCGCGCGACATCTCCACCGGATCCGATCGCGGAACGACGAGTGATTCGTCCGCTCCCTCCGACGAGTATCGTGACGAGCGGACCAACGAGGAAAAATTTGGCACCCCCCCCGAGCTGGACCCTGAAATCGAAGAGATGATGGCGAACCCGCCGCCGCCGGTCCTCCCCGAGAACTGGGACGAGATCATCAACAACCCACCGGAACTGCCGGCTGACATCGAAGAGATGATTCGCAACCCGCCGCCGGTGACCTATGACGACCCGGAAGTGGAGCGCCTCTTCCGGGAAATGCCCGAGGTCGAGATTCCTCGCGAGACCCAGGAACTGATCGACGGGGTCGTGCCGGGCCCACCGCCACCCGAATAGGCCTCGCTCGAGCAGCACGATCGACAGCACCTTCGGGCGGAAATCGCGTACCCTGGTCCATTGGGGGCGACTTGGACCCGGGCGCTTGGTCTCGGGTCTCGGAGGCGCTGGGATTTCAGCACCGAAGCCGAAGCCGGTGCTGACCGCCCGCCAGGCGGTCAACGAGCCGCGGAACCTCGCGCGACGAGCAGTACCGCAACGAACAGCATCGCGGCTCCGACCGGCAACAAGAAGATTCCAAGTCCCGGATCCCCGCTGTAGATCACGGCGCCACCCAGCAGGAAACCACCCGGCATTAGAAGGCTCGCGCCGAACAGACACCGCGACGCGATCTTTCGAGGTGTGCCCTGCCAGGCGGGAACGGTCCGGAGCGTCCAACCGAATGCGATGTTGACCAGCGCGAGCAGGGTTCCGTGGGCGTGTGCCAGGGTCCAAAGATGGCGGCGTGTTTCGTTCGCTACGTCCAGGTAAAAGCCGATCTTGAAGCCATGCAACGTCTCGAGGACCAGCCCCAGCGACAGGAACGCCAGCAACATCCACCACCCACCGCTCACGTGATGACGCGCGAGCTGGTCTGCCTGTTCCGTCGTGTCGTCAGCCATTGGGGGGTCTTGATTCTTGAATCTTCCCTGTGCTCGAGTCCGATGCCAGGATAGAGTAAGAGCTGCGGTAGCGCGTCCGCAACCCGCACCTTGACCCACCTAGGAGGGAGAGCCGTGGATTCTACGAATCAGCCGTCGAGCACTGGACTGGACCCCAACCTGGCCGCTCTACTGACCTACGTGTTGGGATTCATTTCCGGATTGGTTTTTCTCGTTCTCGAAAAGCAGAGCGCCTATGTGCGCTTTCACGCGTACCAATCCACCATCGCGTTTCTCGCACTCGCGATCGCCAGCTTCATTCTGACCTTCATCCCGTTGATCGGTGCGCTGCTGGGGTCGGTGTTGAGCCTGGCCTCTCTGGTGCTGTGGGTGATGCTGATGATCAAGGCATACCAGGGCGAGCGCTTCAAGCTGCCGATTCTGGGCGAGATGGCGGAGGAGCGCTCCGGCCTGTGACGCGGGGCACCTGATTTCCCTCGCTCGAAGGCCGTGCGGGTTCGGGTCGAGATCAGCGCAGCGCGATCGTGGCGAGTCCGCCCACGAGGAGCGCACCATCGACGACGAACAAGCCGAATCTCTCGGTGTTCTGAAACCATGCGAGTGCGATCAGCGTCAACAGCGGAACCGCGATGATCGAACTCGATGGGTCCGGGGCGAGTGCGGACACGAGCACCCCGAGACAGGCGATCGATCGAGCCGCTCGGAGAGCGATCACCTCGCCAAAACGCTCGACGCCCGCCTCGAAGTCGCGCAGGTTCGAGGCAATCGCATTCGCGCCGACCGACGCGCCCAATATCGCGACAACCCAGCCCACCCGCACCGCGTCTGGGTCGAGTACCCAGGGCAACCCCACGACGACGAGCAGCCACGCGGTGGTCACATACGCGGCCTTGGCCGCGGCGAAGCGTTTGAGTCGGCGGTGGAAGAGCCCGATCAGCAGCACGGGAGCCAAAACCACGACGACACGGGTTCCGGCCCAGATCGCAAGGGTGGCGGACAGAAACGCAGCGATCGCGGTGAGGCCGATCAGCCCGCTGCGATGTCGAGAGATGAACTGGGTACGCACGGGAGATGTGCGTCGATCTCGGTCGACGTCCCGCAAGCGGTCGACATTGTAGACCACGAGCGTGCCGGAAATCGCCAGCCCGACCGCCAGCGGATGCGTTTCGATTCCCATCGCGATCGATGCCGCCGCAACCAACGCACCCGCGGCTGCGGCCATCCACAGACTCGAGAAGACGATCGTGTCGACCCAAAAAACCGAGCGCGCCAAAATCATCGCTCTCGGGCCGAATCGTCAAGTGGTAGCCGCACCTCGAAACACGCACCGCCACCGATCCGGTCACCGACTCTCACGGTTCCGCCGGCGTTTTCGACGATGGCTTTGACGATCGCCAACCCGAATCCGGTGTGAATCGAGGTGGTGTCGCGCGACCGACTGCTGATGAACCGTTCGAAGATCCGGTCGAAATCGGATTCCGGGACGCCCGGGCCGCGATCCAGTACGCGTACGATCGCGTCCGCCCCATCGCTGTCGAGGCTGATCTCGACCGGGACGAGTGGCGAATTGAAGCTCTGCGCGTTGTCGATCAGGTTTTCCCAGACCTGGACGAGGCGTTCGGGCGAACCGAAAACGACGAGGTCGCGGGCGCGCTGCTCCAAGCCGACCGCGCCGTGGCCGCGCAATCGATGCGCCTCGACGACTCCGGCCAACTGCTCCCCCAATGCAATCGATTCGCCCTCTTCGACCTCGACCTGTGCATCGAGTTGCCCGATTTCTCGGACCGCAGAGAGCATCCGCTCCATACGGGCAACTTCCCGTTGGATGACGTCGGTAAAGCGCTTTCGATCCTCGAGGCTCTCGAGGTCGAGTAGAACATCCGCTGCGGTTCGAATCGAAGCCAGCGGGTTCTTGAATTCGTGCGAGACGTCGCCAGCGAAACTCTCGACCTCGTTGATGTGGTCTTCGAGCCGCCGGCGCAGGCGCTCGAGCGTTCGAGACAGATCGCCGATTTCGTCGCGTCGGTCCGGTGCTTCGAATCGTCCTCGCAGTCGGCCGCGGCGGTCAACGATCGCATCGGCCTGGTTCCGCAGCCGCACCAGAGGGCGAGCGATCGTTTGGGAGACCAATAGCGACAAGACGACGGCCGCACCGAGTGACGCGAGGAACACCCGCACCAGACCGGTGCGGAGTTTGTAGAGCGCGTGCAGGATTCGATAGGTGGATTGCGATATCAGCACGGCGCCAACCACGGAATCGCCGCCGCGAATGGGAACGGCGCTATAGAGCGTCACCGATCGCTGGCCGCCCGACGAGATCCGGGTTGCGGCGCCATAGCGCCCGGCGAGTGCGGCGCGGATCTCGCTGCCGTCGATGGGCCGGCCGGAGACATAGATGTCGGCACTTCCGTGCGGAGGCCGCGGCGGGACGAACAATTCTCGGTAGATTCGAAATGGCAGCGATCCCATTCGGTACAACAGGCTCTCGAACGCGCCCGTCTCTGGTTCGATGGGTTCGATGGGTTCGACCGGCTCGCGCTGTGGTCCCAGCAGGCTGGAGTCGGCAATCAGCTGGAACTTCGTATCGACTACTCGGATTCGCGAGTCGGATTGCCGTTGCAGTCGGATCAAGATGTCGTTTGCGAATTCGGGATCCAGCGTGTCATTTCGCTCGCCATTGCGTGCATCGTCTGGCGGCCCTTCAGCTGGGGAAAGTGCGGCGGCCAACAGCCGGCCCTGGTCGACCATCGCTCTCTCGCGGTCGTCGAGCAGCTGCTTCTCGTAATTGTCGAGGAACAACATCCCGCCGACGGGCAGAAAGACCAACAGCGCGTTGAAGGCGAGCAGGCGAAAGCGGATGCGCGCAAGGAAACGAAGCAATGCCGACATCGGACCGTTACTCGGGTCGATAGCGGTACCCGAGGCCGTGCACCGTCTCGACGTGGCTGAAGGCAGGATCCGCGGCAGAGAACTTCTTACGAATCCGCTTGATGTGGCTGTCGATGGTTCGTTCACTCACGAATGTGTCGTGCGGGTATCCTTCACCCATCAACTGTGCGCGTGTCTTCACGTGGCCGGGGTTGCGCGCCAATGCCCGCAGAACCTGAAACTCGGTGACGGTCAGCGCCACATCCTGGCTGTTCCATGTGGCGCGATACCGCTGCAGGTCGAGTTCGAGCGACTCGACGCACAGTCGCTCCTCGACGACGTCGGATGGGTTCG
>JAJDAM010000619.1 GCA_029261905.1 Deltaproteobacteria bacterium | reverse complement strand
ATCGTCGCGAAGAACTCCGCATAGCGCGGCCGCAGATCCGTGAGGACTTCGTCGTTTCCCGCGCGAACCCACGACTCACCGCTATCCATCAGCCGGTAGCTCTTCGGATTCGGCTGGGCGCCAGTACAGGCCCAGACGGCCAACGCGACCGCGAACAGAATTCCGCCCGAGCCAGCACGAGTGCGCGCGGCCCTGCTCAGCACGGATCCCGATATCCCTTCAACTCGACGACGTTGTCATCGGGATCGCGGATGTACATCGAAGGGCCATTCCCCCTCGCGCCGTTGCGTTCAGCGATCTCTCCCGGAGCGACGCCGTGCGCTTCGAGGTGCGAGCGGATGCTGGCTGCGTCGAACGCCTCCAACTCGACGGCAAAGTGATCCATGTTGCGTCCGCCCTCCCCCGGCGCCGCGCCGCCCAGTTCGCCGATCGTACCGGCAACGTCCACCAGGTCGAGCATGCTCGCGCCGCAGCGAAGCTGTACCAATCCGATCGCATCGACGCGTCGGACCTCGGTGCAGCCCAGAACGTCGCAGTAGAAGCGCAACGAGCGATCCAGGTTCGCCGCACGGATCACGACGTGATCGAGTCCGCGGATCGAAATCGCGGTCACGACAGAGCCTTCGAATCAACGCTCTTCTCAAAGTTGTTCATCGAGCTCTTCGCACCGAATCTCCGGGCCGTCCGATCACCCATCGGATTCGATCACGCCCGCCTTGCGCGCCGTCAGCGTATAGCTGAGCGGGAGTTGCGCGGCCTGGTTGGCGTACACCTCGAAGTGTTCACTGCTGATGTTCGCGGGAGACTCGGCGAAATGCACCAACGTGAGGTCCCGATCGAGGCAAGCCGTGATCAGATCGGCAAGCGTATGGACGAACCAATAGGAGGTCTCGCCCACGGCGTCCTGGTGTTTCTCGTACGCGATGAGTGAGTTCTCGACGAATGGCTCGGCCTTGAAGTAACTCTCGGCCAGCGCGAATGGGTCGGGATTGCCCGGCTCGAACATGTTGGTGATCGGATGCTGTTCGTGGACGAACAGATGCCCACCCGGCCGCAACAGTCGCTTCACCACGTCGAAGAAACCGCCCAGATCGGGCATCCAGCCGAAAACACCGATCGTGATCACCACGACATCGAACGCCGCGTCGAAATCGTGCGAAATATCGTAGATGCTCGTCTCGACGAACTGAGTCTTCAGCCCGCCAGCGGCTGCGAGTTCGCGAGCCTGAGCGAGGAATCCCGACGACTGGTCGAACCCGACGCAGCTTGCCGCTCCCATGTTCTCGATCGAGAGTATCTCGCGCCCGTTGTTGCAGCAGATCTGCGCGACTCGTTTTCCGGCCACTCCGATCTCGGTCAGCCGATCGGTCCCCGTCGAGTCGAGACACGAGAATCCCGATGTCCGGAACCCTTCGAGCAGAGCTCGAAACCTGGCCGCCTCGCGGTGGACCGGAGCCGACTGGTTCCAGACGCGTCGATTCGCTTCGGTGTAGTTGCGAATTTCTTCGCCGGTCTGCTTTTGAATCTCTTCGCGCTTTTTTGCCATAGGTCCATCGCGTTGAGTCGCTTGCGCCAGGCCGGGCCCAGTCAGGATCACGGACCCGCCAGGATCAAAGCCCGGGTTGGACGAAGAATACCCGATTCAGCAGAATCCGATGCAGCCCCGATAGCCAGAGGAGATTCAGCGTGCCCACGATCCGTAGCGGCGAGGCCAACATTTACTACGAAGTCGGAGGCGACGGTTCGGCCGTCGTATTCGCTCACGGCGCGGGTGGGAATCGCCTGTCGTGGTGGCAACAAACGCCCTTCTTCGAGCGCCACCACCGAGTGATTCGATTCGACCACCGCAGCTTTGGTCGCTCGATTTGTGCGGCGGAGAACTTTCATCCGAAACACTTTGCCGGCGACCTGTTGGCGATTCTCGACGCCGAAGGGATCGACCGCGCTGCGCTGGTGTGTCAGTCGATGGGCGGCTGGACCGGCCTTCGCGCGGCCATCGAATCCCCGCAGCGGGTCACGTGTCTGGTCTTGTGCGACACCCCCGGTGGCCTCGTTTCCCCACCCATCCTCGAGGCAGCGGCGGCCGTGGGGCGCCGCGCGGCAGACGAGGGGATCCGCGGCAACGCCGCCCTCGCACCCGATTTCCCGGCCCGGCAACCGGCGCTCGCGCACCTCTACGATCAGATTGCCGCGCTGAATACCGGCTTCGATCCGAGCACCCTGTCGCGGATGTTCGATGAGCACGGTCGGATCGAGCCCGAGCGACTCGAGGGCTACCGCGTTCCGACGCTCGTCATCGCCGGCGAACATGATCAGCTCTTCTCGGCCGCCGCCCTGCGCGACGTCGCCACCGTGATCCCGAACGCAGAATTTCGGGAGTTCCCCGGGTCGGGCCACTCGGTCTACTTCGAAGCTGCCGCGGAGTTCAACGAAGCCGTGAGCGAGTTCATCGGACGAGCGACGGCTTCATAGGACCGGATCCGATTTCAGTCCGAGGCCCGATTCTCCGTTGAGTCTTCACAGGCACGTGAAATGGAGGGTGGGGATTGACGTTTCCGCTGGCTCTCACCGTGAAGCACGAAGGGCGCTCGATTCAGCTGAGGCTGACCCGGTGCAAGATCTTCATGGCCGGCGAATTCGCCGGCAATGTGGAGTTGTACATCGATTGCGATCGCAGTCAGGAGCCCTTCGTCCAGGAATCGCTGCACCTGCAGGTGCCCGGCGAGGACACCTCCGTGAACCTCGTCGCAACCGGTGGCCCCGAGGATGGCGTCATGTTGGGCTTTCACTGCGAAGCCATCGAACGGCTCCCCAGTATTCCCGAGAGCCTCACGTTCTTGTGGTGCGGCGAGCCGATTGCCTCGGTCGCTCCCGAACTTGCGGAATCGGTGCCGATCGACACCGTCCACGACCTGGTCGACCCGCTGGAAATCCTCGGTCAACCTTCCATGCAGACATCCAACTTGTTCCGTCTCGGTATCGAGCGCAGTTGGTTCCTGTTGGTGCCGAGCCTGATGATCGGCGCATTCGGTGCTGCCGCATGCTTCGCGGACTTCGGACTCCCGACCAGCGGGTTGCCGACCCTTCGAATCGCCGGCGGCGCGCTGCTCTTCGTCGCCGGCGCGATCGGTTGGATCGGTGTCGGGTTCCCCTCCCGACAGGTCTGGTTCGATCGCGACCGCCGCCAGATATTGATCTTGGAGGGAAGAACGCGATCCGTCGAAAAATCCCTGGTCGATGCCGAGCGAGCGTCCATCGATGGCTACGCACACGTACGACTCTGCGAGCGCGAATACGCCCCCGGCCCGGGAGACGACTCGGACACGACGCGGACCGAGTACTTCGTTCGCCTCGAAGGACCGGTGCCCTTCGCGTTCGATGATGGTCGGGTCCACAGCCGAAGTGATGCCCTCCACCTCGCCATTTTCAGTTCCGAAATACCCGCTCGCCGCTTTGCGGCCGAGGTGGGATACCAGGTGGGCTTGCGCATCCTGATCGCAACCGACTGGTGATTCGAGACCGTACCTTGCTCCCGACCGCCATCGCGGCGATGATGGCCAGACGTAGCGGCCCTATTTCTGCGGAGTGCAAATGAAAGCGGTCGGCGGCCGCGATAGCAGCGGCACCTCGACTCATCGATGGCGCCGTCCCGATCTCGGTTTCCCGAATCCACGCAGTTTCGCGTCGTGCGCTGTCGTCTGCTCTCTGCTGATTTCGATGCTCGGCAGCTGCTCGCGCGACTCCCCGAAACCTCCGCGCGGGCTCGTGATGGTCTGTATCGATACGCTCCGAGCGGACCATCTCGGCGCCTACGGCTATGCGCGGGCCACATCTCCGCGCATCGACGCACTGGCCCGGGAAGGGATTCTGTTTCGAAACGCCATCGCGCCGTCTCCGTGGACGCTGCCTTCCGTCGCTACTCTGATGACCGCGCAATATCCGTCGATTCACGGCGCGCATTCACCCAGCAACCTGAGCAACCTCGACTGGCTACGTCACCCGGAGCAGTACCGCCCGTTCACGGCACTCCACGCTTCGCGGACCACATTGGCCGAGGTGCTTCGGGATGCGGGCTTCGCGACCTACGCAGCCGTTCAGGGGAGCTACCCCACCAAGGCATTCGGCTTCGACCAGGGCTTCGACGTCTTCCACCAGAACCGAACACCGGGGGTCCGCTTCGACATCGAAGACGCGCTCCAGTGGCTCGACGAGGAACGGCCTGATCGATTCTTCCTGTATCTCCACGTAGGCGAGGTTCACTCTCCGTATACACCGATCGAGATGTCCGCCTCTGCAGACCAGATTTTCGAGGCAGACCGCATCCCGTATTTCCAAGATGGAATCGAACAAGAACGAGCGCGCTTCGAGAGCATCGACTTCGACCCGGATTACCGAGGGGATGTGGACGGATCTCGCGAAAGCCTCGAGGCGCTCCGACCCCGAGACGGCCGCGTCCAAAAACGCGACCTCGATCATCTCGTCG
>JAJDAM010000618.1 GCA_029261905.1 Deltaproteobacteria bacterium | reverse complement strand
GGAAACCGAAAGGCGTGATGGCGGCCGCTCGCTCTGCGGCGCAGATGACGATCATCCAGGTGGCCGAGTGGGAGTTCCCGGAAGAGATTCGGATGTTGGTCGCGACGCCTCTGTCTCATGCGGCGGCGGCGGTATTCGTCCCGACCTTGATGAAGGGTGGGGCGCTCTACGCGATGTCCGGCTTTTCGCCGGCCGAGTTCTTCGGCATGGTCGAGAAGCACAAGATCACGACGACCTTCCTGGTGCCGGTCATGGTCTACGTGTTGCTCGATTCGGAAGAGGCGAAGACCGCAGACATGTCGAGCATGGAGACGATCATCTACGGGGCGTCCGCGATGAGTCCCACGCGGTTGGCGGACGGGATCCGGAAGTGGGGGAAGATCTTCTTTCAGTGTTACGGGCAATCCGAAGCGCCGATGGTGCTGAGCCACTTGAAAAAGGCCGATCACGATCTCGACAAGCCCGAGCGGCTGGCTTCGTGTGGCAAGCCGACGCCGTGGGTGCGGCTCGCGCTGCTCGACGACGATTGCAACGAGGTCCCGAAAGGGGAGGCCGGTGAAATTTGCGTGCGGGGGCCTTTGGTGATGGCCGGCTATCACGGCCTGCCCGAGCAGACCGCCGAGGCGTTGGCGGGGGGCTGGCTGCATACCGGTGATGTGGGGCGCCTCGATGAAGACGGCTTTCTTTATATAGTCGACCGCAAGAAAGACATGATCATCACGGGAGGTTTCAACGTGTTTCCGCGAGAGGTCGAGGATGTCATCGCCACGCATCCCGCGGTCGCGCAGGTCGCGGTGATTGGTGTGCCGGACGACACCTGGGGCGAGGCCGTGAAGGCGGTGATCGTTGCGCGACCGGGACAGACGGTGGATCCCGACGCGATCGTCGCGCTGGTCAAGGACGCGAAGGGTTCGGTGCAGGCACCGAAGAGTATCGACATCGTGGATGCGATTCCGCTGTCAGCGTTGGGGAAGCCCGACAAGAAGGCGCTGCGCGCGAAGTATTGGGCCGAAAAGGGGCGCGGCGTGAACTGATCAGGGTCGGTTTCGAAGGCGCGTTTCTCGCGCCGGAGCCGCCCGCCGATGGACCCCGTCACAAGCGTCAAAACCTCTCGCGACGCCTCAGGCCGTCCCGCGGTCACTCTTAGGGTCTATTTGCCACATTTAGTCGAGATAGGTCCGGGATGAGGATGCGGTGCGGGCCGGGGCGGGGGATCATTAGGCGGTTGTTAATTGACCGAATGGTGTGGAAGGGATCACATCCGGAACCCGGGCCAGATGGACCATTTTGGCTCGCAGGAGAACGCACTATGAAGAGTTTCGCAATTATTTTGATTACTAGTTTGCTCGTCGCTTGTGGCGGAGAAGATTCGAACACTGGCGCGAGCTTGCCCTCGGTCGATGCGGCCAAGGCCGCCGTAGGTGATGCGGCCGAGACTGCCAAGGAAGCCGTTACGGATGCGGCAGGCAGTGCCAAGGAAGCCGTTGCGGATGCAGCAGGCAGTGCTGAAGACGCGATGGCCGCGGCTAAAGACAGCGCTACCGAAGCCATCGACGACATGACCGGCAGCGCCGCGGATGACGAGCAATCGGCCAGCTGCCTCGACCTGGTCGGAAGCGGCGAGTTCAATCAGGCGTTGCCCGTCTGCACGGCAGCACTGGCCGCGAACCCGACCAACCAGAAGGTGCAGGACGCGCTCGAGGTGGCAAAGAGCAAGAGCACGAACTTGGGCTCGTCGACCGATGCAGCTTCGAAAGCCGCAACCGATGCACTCGGTGGAGCGATGGGCAAGTAACCTTCGGCACCAGACCCTTCATGGGTTCAGCAAGGAATTCATGCGGTGCCACTCCGAAGGGAGTGGCACCGCATTTCATTTCCGGATTGGCGCTATCGCGATCGGCTCTTTCCCAGACCGGCTACTTGATGAACAGCATTTCCTGATAGGTCGCCAGCGGCCAGAGATCGTCCGCGACGATGGCCTCCAAGGCGTCCAGCACCTCGCGGACCCTGAGCATCGCGGGCAGGATTTCCCGACAGCAATGTTCCGCATGCTGGAGCGTCGTCTCGTGGGGCTCGTGCGCGATGACGATTTCGAGAGCCGCGACCGTGTCTTCGAGGTTGCGGATCAGTCCGGTCATCAGATCGATCGTCGCTTTGCCGGCATCCAGACCGATCGACTGCAGGCTCGCATTGCTCGCCGCGAGCTCGCCGAGGTACCGCATCGCCGCCGGGAAGATGATGGTCTTCGACATCTCCACAGTCGTCCGGCCTTCGACCCCCACGCTCAGGCAATACTGCTCGAGATAGACCTCGTATCGGCTCAGCGTCTCGCGCTTCGAGAGCACCGCGTAGCGCTCGAATAACGAGATGACCTCGTCGCTCGCGAGCACCGGCAACGCATCGACGGTCGTCCGGAGGTTCGGCAGGCCACGCTCCGCAGCTTCCTTGTGCCACGCATCGGAGTACCCATCTCCGTTGAAGATGATCCCGCCGTGCTCGGTCATGATGTCGTGCAAGACCTTCTGTATCGCATCGTGGAGGTTGGTCGAGCCCGACGCGAGGGCGGCCTCGAGTTCGTTCGCAATGTGATCGAGCGATTCCGCGACGATCGTGTTGATTGCGACCATCGGGCCGGCGATCGATTGATGCGAGCCGACAGCACGGAATTCGAAGCGATTGCCCGTGAACGCGAACGGGCTGGTGCGATTGCGGTCCCCGGCATCCATCGGCAGGTCGGGCAGCGTGTCGACTCCGACCCGCAGGGTTCCGCTGGCCTTCGAACTCTTCGCGCCGCCACCGCCAGCGATCTGCTCGAAGACATCTGCGAGCTGTTCGCCCAGGAAGATCGACAAGATGGCGGGGGGTGCCTCGTTGGCACCGAGCCGGTGGTCGTTGCCCGCGGATGCGATCACCGCGCGCAGCAAGCCCGAGTACTTGTGAACGGCACGGATCACGGCCGCACAGAACACCAGGAACTGCGCGTTCTCGTGCGGCGTGCCGCCGGGATCCAACAGGTTTCCCTGGGTCGCGTTCCCGATCGAGAAGTTCACGTGCTTTCCCGATCCGTTGACGCCGGCGAACGGCTTTTCGTGCATCAGGCACGTCATGCCGTACTTCTCCGCGACGCGACGCATCGTCGCCATCAGCATCTGCTGATGATCGGTCGCGAGGTTGGCCTGCTCGAACACGGGGGCCACCTCGTACTGTCCGGGTGCGACCTCGTTGTGCCGCGTCTTGACCGGAATGCCGAGCTTGAACAGTTCTCTTTCGCTCTCGAGCATGAACGCGAGCACGCGCTCGGGGATGGCGCCGAAATAGTGATCGTCGAACTCCTGCCCCTTCGGCGGTGCGGCGCCGAGCAGCGTGCGACCGGTGGCCAGCAGGTCGGGTCGCGAGAAGTAGAAGTTCCGATCGATCAGGAAGTACTCCTGTTCGGCGCCGGCGTACGAGACGACCGATGCGATGTCCTCGTGTCCAAAGATCTCGAGGACGCGGCGCGCCTGTCGGTTCAGCGCCTGCATCGAGCGAAGCAGCGGCGTTTTCTTGTCGAGCGCTTCCCCCGTCCACGAGACGAACGCGGTCGGTATGCACAGTGTGGTGCCGTTGGGATTTTCGAGGATGTAGGCCGGGCTCGTGACGTCCCAGGCGGTGTAGCCACGCGCTTCGAACGTCGCGCGGATTCCGCCGTTCGGAAAACTCGACGCGTCGGGTTCGCCCTGGATCAGCGTCTTGCCGGCAAACTCCGTCATTGCGCCGCCCTGTCCATCGGGCGTCAGAAAGCTGTCGTGCTTCTCGGCGGTCGACCCGGTCAGCGGGTAGAAGACGTGCGCGTAGTGGGTGGCACCCTTTTCGATCGCCCAGTCCTTCATCGCATTGGCGACGACGTCGGCGACGCTGGGATCGAGCGCGGTTCCCTTGCTGACGGTCTGGAGCAGAGATTGGTAGACCGGCTTCGGGAGACGCGTCTTCATGACCGCGAGGCTGAATACGTTTGCTCCGAACAGTTCACCGGCCGATGTCCCTGAAAAGTCGAGGGGCTCGGACATCGGTGCGTAGCTGGTCACGGCCTCGATGGCCTTCATGCGCGCTGCACTTCCACTCATATTCTGGATCCTCTGTACGCCCAATGAACGCAGGCGCTCAATCCCTGGATAGCAAATCTCGTGCCGTTGCTTGGGGTGCCGCCGAATCGGCGTGAACGCCACTCGAGACGTCGAATAGGGAGTTTCTGGCCGGTTGCCGGTCAGGCCGGCGCTGCCCGGTGGCTCATCGCCGCCTAATAATTGAGCAGCACTGCCCGTATCGAGGCAGGTCGGCCAGCGGGCGTGGGCACGAGATGCGTACCGGCTGCCGGTCCAGCGCCGGACTCGGCAGACCGACAACGGTGACACGACGCCGCTCCTTCGTTTTGCGCGGGTTTCCTCACGCACGTATCCTGTGGCACCTGCCGCTCGAAGCCGGACGAAAATCGGATGAAAATCGGATGGAAGTCGGATCCACGTCGTATGGCTGACCAAGGAGAACGGGTATGAGCGATGCGGCCGCGCCCGCGGATTGGCGACCCCGTTCCATCCGCCGCGCATCGCTGTTCGCTCTCGTAGTGCTGTGCGCGGCCCTGGTCGGCGAGAAATGTGAGCCGTCCGGGTTGTTGGCGAGTCAAACCCTGACGGCGAATCCAAGTACATGCGCGATGCTGCCGTCGACTGGGCCACTGGCTCTCGCGTTTGGGTCGGACACGTTGTGGGTCGCCGATGCGTCGGGGGTCCTGGTTCCGTTCGAGGTCGACGAGACACCGCCACAGATTCCTGCCGCACTCTCCGAATTCACGATTCCCGCAGACAGCGATGGAAACGGCAGCGCTGACACCGCCGAGACCGACGCGCTTCCGCCCGTCGTCGACGACATCATCCCCTTTGGCACATCGGACCTGCTCCTTCCGACCTTTGGCAAGGAGGCCGTCCTGCTCTTCACCTCGGGTGGCACCCTCGTGACCAGTGACGTCTCGGTGCCGGTTGGGTTCACGGAGGCGGACAACCCCGAGTTACCGGCTCCCGGCGGCGAAAGGACCCAGACGGGCTTCTCGACGAAGACCTGCATCGCCCAGCCGGTTGGGGCGCTCGATTCCGACGGGGGTGCGCTAGTCGGCGATTGCGGTGCGGGAGTCGAAATCTACTCGCGAACGACTTCGGGTGTTGCAGTCGACAGCAACCTGGCGTTCGTCACGTTCGAAAACCGCACCACGGATGCCTTCGAGCCGGGAGTCGTTGCCGTCTACGACTTCAACGGTGGGATCAGTCCGCACCCGATCAGCGCCGGCAGCACAGAAATTGCGACGATCTTCACCAGCGGCTTCAGTCCGTCCGACGTCGTGATTCACGCCACGAGAGACGTCGCTGGCGACCTGAGGCGCTTTGCATTGGTCGCGGTGAGCGGAAGTACCGAGCCGGTGGTCACGCCAGCGGCCATCGATGTGATCGACATCCAGACACTCGAACTCGTGGCTTCGTACCCGCTCGGCACCGGCGGAATTTCGCCGGCCGGAATCCAGATCGATGCCGCCGGCACCGTGGCGGTGGTGGGAAGTCCGATCGACCGCGAAATCTACGCGGTCGATCTCGGCGTGCTCGAGACCGAGGTCATCCCGACGACGATCCCGCCGGGGGGCTCGCCAGTGGATCTGAGCGTGGGCGTGATCTTCAATCGCACGAGCCCTTTCGAGATCGCCCCTCTCGTGGCTCCGATCGTGGGCTGCCCCGGCGCCATCC
>JAJDAM010000617.1 GCA_029261905.1 Deltaproteobacteria bacterium | reverse complement strand
GACCGGCGCCGTGCGGAATGACTGATGGGCAAAGTACCGATGCAGCCCTATTCCAGCGCCCACTGCTCCCGCGAAAAAGAACACACCGAACAGTGTAACGGTGGTGGCCGTAACGGTTCCGTACCCAAGCAGCGCGGCGATCGTTCCGGCCAGGGCGAGGGTCCTGCAGAGGCGATTCACGACTTTCTCCAAGGGGGCGCGGGCAGCAAACCCGCCAACCCCGGGCACCCCGACCACCACTACGGCAAGAGCAAAGCAAGAGCCATGCCAGGCTCCGGACGCCGGCTGGATGGCGAGCGGTGGCTCCACAGGCCTTCTCGTGAATCAAGAGGCCCCGTCACTGCAGGATTCGAACAACCGCGGTGCAATCCACGGCTGCACCACTCCTAGCCGCGCCACGATCGAATGCATGATTTTGCTGATCGAACCCCGTATTCTGCACGCCGAATGATTCTTGGCCTACTGGGTGTCGGAGCGTTGGGGTACGCGGTGATTCGTGTGGCATTCGGATACCCCGAATCTCGCTATCAATCGCTGACGCGTGCCGACGCCGCATTGGTCGCCAGTGCAGCCGAGGCGATGTATCCGGCCGGCGGAGCCATCCCGAGTTCGGGCACGGACGCCGATCTACCCGCCTACCTCGACCGCTTCCTGGTCGCTTCGGTTGCGCGGATTCGCATCCTGGTGCACCTGCTGCTGTTTCTGGTCGAGCACGCGACGTTGTTCTTTCCAGCGCCCGGCTGGAACGGTCGCAGTCGATTTTCGGCGCTGAGTGCGGACCAACGGGTCGCGGTACTCGATGGCTGGTCGGAAAGCAGTCTGTTCGTTCGGCGGCTCGTCTTCACGACACTCCGGGCGCTGCTCACGCTGGGCTATTTCGCTCATCCACCGGTACTCCGGGCGTTGAAGCTGGCGCCTTTTGCGATCGACTCGCCGGTGGTGGAAGCCGACCTGTTGTATCCCCGTATCGGCGAGCACCCCGATAGCATCCGCCTGACGCGCGCGGACCTGACGCCACCAGGCGAAGTGACTCCATTGAGACTCGATGGGCCGATCCGGGCCGACTTCAGCGGTTCGAACGAATGAGCGAGGCCCCGACCGAAACGTCTTCTGCTGCGGGTGGGTCCGTCAGCGTCTTCGCTCAGTACGACCGCGATATCGACGAGGAAGTCGACGTCGTCGTCGTCGGCTCGGGACCTGCGGGAGCGGTTGTATCGAAAGAGCTGGCCGAACTCGGGAAATCGGTCCTGTTGATCGAGGAAGGCCCCCCCTTCGTACCCGAAGAGTTCGAGATCGACGGTGGGCTGTCGATGGCTCGCACGATGCGCGAAGGAGGGTTGCGGGCCACGAGCGGTACCACGATGCCGACCATGCAAGCCATCGCGCTCGGTGGCGGATCACTGGTCAACTCGGCGATCTGCAATCGCACACCGGATTTCGTGTTGGAGCGATGGTGCGCCGACTACGAGTTGTCTCGCACGACCCTTCCAGACCTCGAACCGCACTACGACGCCGTCGGGAAGTTTCTGGGTATCTCGCCGACACCGGAAAACGTACAAGGCGCGCGAAACCTGTTGTTTCGCGACGGATGCGAAGCGCTCGGCTATACAAGCGAACCGATCTCGCGGAACGTCCGTGGCTGCCGCGGAAGTGGTGAGTGCTTCACGGGCTGCCGGACACGCGCGAAGCAATCGATGGATATCAGTTACGTCCCGGCAGCGATCCGCGCGGGTGCGCGCGTACTGACCTCGGTGCGCATCGAGGAGATCGTCGCCGATCGCCGCCGTGTTTCTGCCGTGGTCGGACGAGTGGTCGCACCTTTCACCGGTAAGCCGAGCTACCAGGTGCGGATCCGAGCGAAGATCGTCGTTCTGGCGGCAGGTTGTATGGCGACTCCCGTGTTACTGCAAAAAAGTGGAAACCTCGCGAATCGGTCGGGCCAGGTCGGCGAGAACCTGCAGTTTCACCCCGGTGTAGCGATCATGGGAATCTTTCCCGATCCGGTGAATCCGCAGTTTGGCGCCACCCAGGGCTATCAGTCGCGTCAGTTCCTCGAAGACGGTTTCAAGTTGGAAACGCTCTGGGCTCCGCCCGCCATCACGGCTGTCCGCCTGCCGGGTTCTGGGCAAGCGCTCAAGGATCGGCTCGCGGACATTCCGTATTCCGCGATCTGGGACGCGATTGCCAGCTGCAATCGCTCGCTCGGAAGGGTGAAGGCGAAGCGCGGCACGTTGAACCCGACCTTGAGCTGGCACCTGCACCCGAAGGACATCCCGATTCTGTCGCAGTCGCTCTGGGTGCTCGCCGAGATCTTCTTCGCAGCCGGCGCGCGTACGATCATTCCCGGTATTCACGGGGTTCCGCCCGAAATGCACACGCTGGGTGAGGCGGAGGTCTTGAGGACGCGATCGCTCAAGGCCACCGATTTCGTGCTCGGCGGAAATCACGCTTTCTGTACGACGCGAATGCACGGCGATCCGCGCCGGGGCGTCGTCAACGAGATGGGGCGCTGCCACGATCTCGAGAATCTGTTCATCGCCGACACCGGGATATTCCCACAATGCCCATCGGTCAACCCGATGTGGACCGCGATGGCGCTGGCCCACCGCGAGGCGCACCACATCGCAGAGCATCTCTGAGACGTCCGCGCGGATCTGGCCATTATTCGCAGGTTGGGAGCTTCACCCCGTGCTGCAGATTGCCGATACGCCGGGTGGCTGCGGACTCCGCGGCATGAGGGGTATCTGCGATGAAATATGCAATTGCTACAGGCGCTTTGCTGGCCTTGTTGCTCGCTGGTGTCGCTTCGGCGGATCCGCCGGACTGTGCGCGATCACTGCGTCAGATCAATCACTACGAGGCGATGGTCGCGCGAGCGGAACAACTCGGGAACGAGGAATGGGCTGACAAGACCCAGAATCACGTCGATCTGCTCGAGGATCGCCTCGCTTCGCGCTGCCCGAACTACACAGACCGTGACGAGCGACAGGAGATAGCGCGCCAGACCGCACGGTTGCTGAAAATCGCAGCGGATGCAGCGATCAAGTTCTTCACGATGGGCGCCTACTAGCGAAAGAGCCTCAGCCAACGAGAGAGCCTCAGCCAACAGAAGAGCCTCACCCAACGGAAGAGCCTCAACCGTGTCGCTTTATATCCTGATCCCGCTGTTCGCCTGCATCGCGTCAGCGGTGATGGCGACCATCGTCTACATCCGCAATCCCGGCGAGTCGGCGAACAGGAATGCCGCGCTGTTGCTCGGTTCCGGCGCGGTATGGGCGGCCTGCGAGGTCGTGTACAACACCCGAACGGATCCCGAGACGGCGCTGATGTTCGTCAAGGCATCGGCGATCGGCTGGGCCTGGTCGGGGCCGTTGTCGATTCGGTTGTTTCTCGACGTCACCGGGTTACCTGCACCCCGGCTGCGGAGAATCGTCCCCACCCTGATGGTACTTCCGGTTGTGTTCGTGCTGGTGAACTGGTTTACGCCCTGGCTGGTGGAGTCGGTTGAACGCACTTCATGGGGATGGGCCTATTCGCTGGGTCCGGCATTCGGCATCTACTACATCTTCGCGCTCGCCTGCATCGGTGCTTCACTCCGGATCGGCTACATCGCGTATCGCGGGACGGGTGAACGTGATCATGCGCTCTGGATTGCGGGCGGAATCACAGCGTCGTTGGTCGTTGCCAGTGTCACCGATGGCCTGTTTCCGATAATCGGCCTCGATACACCGCGCTGTGGATCTGCGGCGTTTTCGGTGTTTGGATTCACGATCGCGTGGAGCTTCCATCGGTACGGCTACTCGCTGCTCGCTCCGGGGACATTCGCAGACGAGGTGCTGGAGACGCTGACCGACGGTGTTGCAATGACCCGACTCGACGGTCGGATTCGAACTGTCAACAGTGAGATGGCGAAACTGCTCGGACGACCACCCGACGAACTCATCGGGGTACAGATCGGTCTGTCGATTCAAGGCCTGGCCACGGTGGGCGCCGAAGAAGTACGGCACAACGAATGCAGCATGCGGCGCGCGAACGGCGATCAAATTCCCGTCGCGGTGTCGTCGACGCTGTTGCACGACCGCCGGGGAACAGCGATCGGGATCGTCTGGGTCGCGCGCGATCTCCGTGAACTCGAATCGCTCCGCGGAAGCCTCGTGATCTCCGGCAGGCTTGCGGCGGTCGGCGAACTCGCGGCCGGTATCGCACATGAAATCAACAACCCGCTCGCCTACGTTCGAGCGAATCTGGGGTTGTTGCGTCAACACTGGGAAGCACTCGGCAGCGAACTGTTGAAACTCGACGATACGACCCCGCTGGCGGACGTCGTCGCAGAAGGCGAAGAAATCATCGACGAGTCGTTGCAGGGAGTCGATCGCGCCTGTGCGATCGTGCGCGACGTCAAAGGGCTCGCCCACGCCGGAAAGGGACAACGCGAGTTCGCGGATATCAGCGGTCTGCTCGACGGCGTGCTCCGCGTCGCGGCGCCCCAATTGCGCGGCATAGCGAAAATCGAGAAGCGTTATGGATCGCTGCCGCTGGTCTCCTGTGCGCCACAGGAGCTTCAGCAGGTGTTCTTGAATTTGATCATCAACGCAAAGCAGGCCCTCGGCGGGTCGGGAACGATTTGGATCCGAACTGAATCGAGGCACGCGAATGTCTCGATCACGATCGAGGACGATGGCAGTGGCATCCCGAAATCGGTCGTCGAGCGGATCTTCGACCCATTCTTCACCACCAAGCCAGTCGGCGAGGGGACCGGACTCGGCCTCGGCATCGCGCGTGAGATCGTGAGACGACATCACGGTGAAATCAGCGTCCAGTCGACCCCGAACGTGGGAACGACCTTCCGCGTGCAGATACCGATTCACACCGATACAATCGAGGACTCCTGACCGGGCGGCGTTGAGCCTGGCGTTGAACCTTATAGAGGTTGAACTTTTCCCGGTCGAGCGTCGACTAATTTGTTGGCTCCGTCGTGCACCCCATCCGTTACCCCACCCGTCTACAACCCGAGGCCCCCCGTGAAACTCTACGACAGCGCGATGGCGCCGAATCCGCGCCGCGTTCGGATCTTTCTGGCAGAAAAGGGGATCGAAGTCCCCACCGTGCAAATCGACATCGGAAAGGCTGAAAACCGGGAGGCCCCCTACCTGGCGAAGAACCCGATGGGCGGCGTTCCGATGCTGGAACTGGACGACGGCACGATCATCGCCGAGTCGGTCGCGATCTGTCGCTACTTCGAGCAAAGCCAGCCCGAGCCGGCTCTGATGGGCGTGGGCGCACAGGATTGTGCGCTCGTCGAGATGTGGCAGCGGCGAATGGAACTCGAGATCGCGAGTCCGATCATGGGGACGTTCCGAAATACTCACGATTTCTTCAAAGGCCGTATCCCGCAGGTGCCGGAGTACGGTGCCGTACTGAAGGAGAGTGCCTTCAAGCGGTTGGAGTGGATCGATTCGGAATTGGCGGATCGGCAATTCGTAGCCGGAGATCGGTATACGATTGCGGACATCACGCTGCTGGTGGGAATCGACTTCGGACGCGTTTCGAAGATCGCGATTCAACCAGACCAGAAGAACCTCACTCGTTGGTATGACGAGGTCTCCTCGCGGCCGAGCGCGAAGGCATAGGAAGGCGCCGGGTGCGAGTGCGAATCACCGAAATGACGAGG
Source organism: Deltaproteobacteria bacterium (assembly GCA_029261905.1). GTDB lineage: Bacteria > Myxococcota_A > UBA9160 > UBA9160 > SMWR01 > JAJDAM01. The sequence continues at coordinate 3,426 of JAJDAM010000617.1, read as the reverse complement.
GCCGCGGCGCTCGTATTCTGTACCGCGCTATTCGTGCTGCTACTTCCGACCGTCGGCACGGCCCTCGACCGCGGCGCCGACGGGAATTTCTCGAAGCGGAAGTCGGCGCACTTCGAGATGTTCCAGGACGTCGCGATCGACCAGACCGGCGGCTTCCACGGGTCGCGGCGATTCGAGCAGCAGGTCCTCGCAGAACTCGAGCGCGCCTACGATCGCCTCGACGACCTGTTGGGCCTCCGGCCCGATCGTCGCATCCGCGTGGTCATCTACGACACCCACGTGTTCGATCGACAATTCGCCGGTGTCTTTCGCTTCGCGGCCGCCGGTTTCTATCACGGTGTCATTCGGGTTCGCGGAGCGACCGAGCTGACCTCGGGCCTTTCTCGGGTCCTGCATCACGAACTGGTTCACGCCGGTCTCGACATCGCGGCACCGAGCTACGACCCGCCCGCATGGCTCAATGAGGGGCTCGCGGAATGGTTCGAAGCGCGAGCGCAGGGCAAGCGCCGATTGAACCACGCGGAGGCGAATGCGCTTTCCCGAGCGCACAGTCAAGGGGCCCTGTTTCCACTCGCCCGACTCAGTACGCCGAGTTTCGGGCATCTCGGCCAGGGCTCTGCGCAGATCGCCTATCTCGAGGCGTACGCGATGGTCGACTTCCTGGCGAGAATCAGCGGCGAGGATTCGTTGCGAGAAATCTGTGACGGGCTGATCCGCACCCACGATCTCGATCGCACTATTCGCCGAGTATTCAGGGCTGACCTGGATCGTCTCGAGGAGCGTTTCTTCGACGAGCTGGGATCGTGATTCCGCGCCTCCGCTGACACCCGTCAGTGAGCAATCCGGGTATCGGACAACCCAAACGATCGCGGAGAACGACATGGATGAACTGCTCACGGTTTCCGGGTTGGAACTGGCGCGCCGGATCGCGACCGGCGAAACCTCATCGGTCACTGCAGTCGAAAAGCACATCGAGCGAACGGAACAGGTCAATCCCCAGCTCAACGCGGTAGTTCGCGACCGGTTCGAGCAGGCACGGCTGGAGGCCAAGCAGGCTGACGAACGGGTGCGCGAAGGCGGGACGGGGCTCCCTCCGCTCACGGGTGTGCCCTGCACGATCAAAGAAAGCATCGCCCTCACCGGCATGCCAAACAGCTCGGGCGTCGTCGCAAGAGCGGGTGTGATCGCCCGTTCGGATGCGACCGCGGTCGCTCGGCTGCGTGCGGCCGGTGCGATCCCGATCGGCGTCACGAATGTTCCGGAGATCACGGTCTGGACTTCGACATTCAACAATGTGTATGGACGAACCAACAACGCATACGATCCCACGCGGATCGCGGGCGGGAGCTCCGGTGGGGAGGGCGCAATCATCGGAGCCGGTGGTTCGCCATTCGGCCTGGGCACGGACGTCGGTGGTTCGATTCGAATCCCGGCATTCTGCAACGGGATCTTCGGCCACAAACCATCTGGCGGCCTGGTCCCGGGAACGGGCCAGTACCCCGAATACCAGGGCGAAGTGCTCCGGATCAACACGACCGGACCGCTGGCGCGGCGGGCAGAAGATCTGATGCCCTTGCTGCGGATATTGGCTGGCCCCGATGGAGTCGATTCCGGCTGCGAGCGGATGGAACTCGGGAACCCTGCCGATGTCGACCTCGGGTCGCTTCGGGTCGTGGTCGTCGAGGGTGACGGGACGAGCCGGCGTCCACGCGAGGGTCTCCGATTTGCGCAGCAACGGGCCGCTTACGCATTGGCGGCAATGGGTTCATCGGTCGAGATGGCATCGATCCCGGCGTTTCGGCGGTCGCAGTCGATTTTGGCTGGCACACTGTTGCTGGCGGGCGTCGATTTCGAGTCAGCGATGGCCGATGGCAGGCCGTTCTCGCTCCGTCGCGAATGGGGGCGCTTGATTCGCGGGCGCTCGAATCACTCGTATCCGCCGATGTTGGCGGCCACGATGACCCGACTCGCCGGATTGCGACCGAAAGCACTGCATCGAGGTCGTGATCTCGGACGAAAGTTGGGCGCCGACCTCGAAGAGCTGTTGGGCGACGACGGAGTGATGCTCTATCCGATGTCCACGAGGCCAGTGCCGCATCACGGGTTGGATTCCGCGTCCGCGTTTCGCTTCACCGGAATATTCAACGCTCTCGAACTTCCGGTGACCCAGGTTCCGCTCGGGCTCGACGAAAACGGTCTGCCCGTGGGCATTCAGGTCATCGCCGCTCACGGTCGAGATCACCTGTCGATCGCGGTCGCACAGGCATTGGAAACAGCGTTCGGTGGCTGGGTTCCACCATCCGACAAGGTCGTCGAGTCATGAAGAAATTGCTGATCGCAGTTCTAGTGCTCGCTGTCATCTTGGTCGGTGGGGCGCTACTGGCCGCAGCCAATCTCAACAGCTGGCTGAACGAAAACCGCGAACTCCTGGCCAGCGAGATCCAACGTGTGGTGGGCCGGGATGTGAGCTTCGGCGAACTCGAGGTTTCGATCTGGTCGGGCTTCGGCGTCCGCGTGGCGGACGTCTCGATCGGAGACGACCCGGCGTACTCCGACGGTGATTTCGTCAGTGCCGGAACCGTTGAAGTCCGCGTAGAACTGCTTCCCGCGCTGCTGGGTAATATTCGCGTCGGCCGGGTCGTACTGCGCGCGCCGTCGATTCGCGTGATCAAATCCGCTGACGGTCTCTCGGTCGACAGTCTTGGCGCGCTCGCGACGGGCGATACCCAAGATCCCGCTCAGACCGATTCGCCATTATCGGAACGGGGCGCGCCCGGAGCGATCGCATTGACGGTTTCGCTGATCGACGTGAAGGGTGGCCGCCTGGTATTCATCGACAAGACCGCGAAGCCGCCGGCTGAGATGAGCCTTACGCAGGTCGATTTCAGCGCCTCGGATGTCAGCCTCACGGAACCGATTCGTTTCGATCTTCGCGCAGCGCTTCTCGGTGCCGACCAGCAGAACATCGACATCTCAGGAACGGTTGGCCCGATGTCCGCGGGACCCGAGGGACTCGAAATCGATGTCGATGTGGCGGTCGGTCCAGTCTCGATCGATAGCGCGATGGCTCTGTCCGTCGTGCGGGCGGCTGTCCCTCCGGAGTTGAAGGCCGGCGGCACGTTTCGGCTTGCCACCGAGATCAAGGGCCGGCTCGATGCGTTGGCGATCGATGGAGAGTTCGACGCGACCGATGCTTCCTTCGCATTCGGGGACAGCGAAGGCAACGTAGCAGCAGCGGCGGGTAAGCCGGCCGGCAAGCCGTTGCGGCTCGAGTGGTCGGCTGTTCGACAGCCCGATGTCGTGAACGTGCCGAGTGTCGAACTCCAGTTCGGTGATACCCGGATTCACGTCGAAGCCAAACTCGAGAATCTCTCGTCGGCGATCCGCGCGAACCTCTCGATCCGATCCGATCGCGTGGGTCTCGCG
>JAJDAM010000616.1 GCA_029261905.1 Deltaproteobacteria bacterium | reverse complement strand
CTTCGCGACCTGCTCGCTTCGGGCACCTCGACGTAGCTCCGCCGATCGGACAGCTTGGGCTGAACGCCTCGTCGAGATGAGGATCGCGCTGGCCAGCGACGCCGCGAATCGCCGCTCGCGCAGGCTCCGTTGGACCGCAATGGCTGCCGCGATGCTCGCGATCGGCCTGGGCGCCGCGGTATTCGAAACACCGCGAAACCGTCTGGTCGCAGTCGCGACCGGAAATCGAGCGCCAGTGCTCGACATCGGGATCCAATTCAAGGATCTGCATCCGATCCACCAACAACGCAGTGCGGCCCTCGAAACCGGTCGACTGGTGATTTCCGACGCCGCCGCGCCCGTGACGTTGAAGTTGAACGGACAGTCGGTCCAGGCAAGATTGCGATTGGTCGCTGGCCCGATCGAAGACCTCGCCGGCGATAAGTGGCCGATGGGCCTGCGGGTCGCGAAGGGCGAGCACCTCTTCGGCCAACGTGCGCTGACGCTCACGCCGGTGTCGAGCGAGAGCCTGGTCGATGCGCTGTTTCTCGAACACCTCGGGCGACTCGAAGGGCTGTCCGCGCGACTCCTTCTGGTCGACGCGGTGCTCAATGGCAGGCGACTCGGCACGATGGCACTGGCGGAACTCCCCTCGACCGAATTATTGGAGCGGCAGCAGCGTCGTGACGGGGTCGTAGTCCGTGTGAACGAAAAGGGCGATGTGCGTGGCGATGCCAGCCGAGTTGCCGTTGCGCTCGAACCCAAGCGCATCGGGAGTTCGCGGCAGCTCACGGCGGATCTGGCGCGAGCCCAAGAGATTCTCGCAGCGGCGATCGGCCGGACACGGCCGGCCGACCAGTTGTTCGATGCAGAATCCATGGGCCGCTTTCTGGCGGTCGCGGAACACTGGAACCGGGCTTCGCTGCTGCATTGGGACCAGCTTCGCTTCTATTTGAATCCCATGACATCGCGACTGGAACCGATCGGAGCGGCCTACTCGCCTTCATCCACCGAAACCGCAGCTGCAAAACGCACCCAACCGCTGTCGATCACCGAAACACCGTTCATGAAACAGATGCTCGCGAACCCGAAGATTCGCGCCGCATTCGAAACGACGACGCGAGAGATCGCAACCGAGTTTTCCGATGGGACCGCGTGGAGCCGTGCGACCGAACAGGAGCGCTCGCTGCGGAGGCTGCTGAATCGGGATGATCCGAGAAGCCCTGACGACGTTCTCACTGCACTTCAGAGTGCGCGACGACACGATGACAGCGCTAGCCCCCGGCAACGCGATTCGGGGACGGCCCACGTCGCCGCTCCCGACCCGCTGTATGAATCGAACGATCCCCTCGACCCGCTGCCGCATCGGTCGATCGAAGAAGTCCTGGCACGTCACCCGTTCCTGGATTGGGATCCCGTCGAACAGTCGTTTCGCGCTCGCCCCGGGAACCATGGCGTGCGTGGCTCGATCATCCTCCCCGATGGTGCCGGGTTGCGGATGTCGAGTGGAACCGTGCTGCGATTCGAGCCGCGCGCCGGCCTGATCGCTCGTGGCCCACTTCGTTTCGACGGTTCGGCCGATGCGCCGATCGTATTGGAGGGCCCGCCTGGAACGAAGCGCTCCCAGTTGTGGTCGGGTGTCTATCTCATCGAATCAGAGCGGGATTCGCACTGGAAGCACGTCGTCGTGCGCAATACATCGGGGTTCAAGCGGGCTGGCTGGTCACTGCCCGGCGGGGTCGTCTTCCGCAAGACCCACGTGGAACTCGATCACTGTGCATTCCTGAACAGCCTCGCCGACGACGCGCTCAACCTGGTTCGCACGACGTTTGCGTTGCGCGACATCGAGGTACAGGGCGCGGCATCGGACGCGGTCGATTTCGACTATTCCGAGGGCCGAATCGAAGGAGCGCTGATTTCGCAAGCGGCCGGCGATGGTTTCGACCTGGGCGGCTCACGGGTCGAGATGAGCGACGTCCGCGTGGCCGATATCGAGGACAAAGCCGTTTCGGTCGGTGAGCGAAGCGAACTGGTCGTCCGAGCGCTCGATGTGGACCGGGTTTCGATTGGTATCGCCAGCAAGAACTCGTCTCGAGCGCGCGTCAGCGACTCGACGTTTCGCCGCGTTTCGCTCGTCGGACTGATCGCCTACCGAAACCAGACGGTGTACGAATCGGCCGTGATCTTCGCAGATGGGAATCGCTTCGAACAGACCGCCCGGCAGGCACTGGCCGAATTGGGAAGTCGGATCGTCGTCGACGGCGACGAATGGCCCGTCGCCGACATCTCGATCGCCAGCGTGGCGGCGGTGGCGGCCACCGAATGACGGATGTCGAAACGCGCCCGCTTCGCCACGAATTGAAGTTCGTCGCGCCGGTGGCGCGTTACCACGATCTGGAAAACTGGGTCCGGGTGCACGCCGGAGGTTTCGTGCGCGCCTACCCGCCGCGCCGAGTGAACAACGTCTATTTCGATACACCCGATCTCGCCGCGTATCTGGAGAATCTCTCGGGTACCAGCCGTCGCACCAAGCTGCGGCTGCGTTGGTATGGAGATACGCACTGTCCTGAAAAGGCGGTGATCGAACTCAAGTACCGTCGCAACAATCTGGGCTGGAAATCCGTTTACCGCATCCGGGGAATGGATTTCGAGCGCGCTACCTGGTCAGAGTTGCGGCGTGAAATCCGCGGCCAATTACCGCCCGCCGGAAAGCTGTGTCTCGACCTCAACCCCCAGCCGGTGATGATCAACCGCTACGACCGTCAGTACTACGAACGGCCGGAGCGGGACGTGCGGATCACGCTCGACCGCCACCAGGTCGTCTTCGATCAGCGACAAAATTCTCGGCCAAACCTAGTTCGACGAGCTAACTTGCCCGACACCCTGGTGGTCGAAGTGAAGTTTGCGCCGGCCGACCGGGAGATCGGAGAGCGGATTCTCCAGGGCATTCCGATTCGAGTCAGTCGTAACTCCAAGTACGCAATCGCCGTTCAGTCCATTTTGGGGTAGCGGCGCAAGTGAGGGCTATCGTTAGCGGGGCATCTAGACACAGTGCGAAGGGGCCGGCCGGAGCGCGCTTGAAACGGTAGTGTTCGCGAGCCGACAAGCGGCCGCGTGGGCATCGGGCGGCCCGCGAAAATGCCCCCCAAAACTTTGTTATTGCTCACTTTACAGCCTGCCAGCCGTGGGTATGGTGTGAGCCGCGTCGCGCATGCGCCGGGCTCCCCGCTCCGTTGGCCCTGAACCCGTTTCGATCGGCGCGAGCCAACGGAAACAAATGATGCTGTCTAACAAAACGCGTACGCGGTTGGTCCTACTCAACCTGCTCTTCTGGGTGGTTGGCGGAGCCGTCGCTTTGGTGCTGCTGTCCGGGCCTCGAGGCCTGATCGCCACCGCCATCGCGCCGATCGGGCAGGAATTGGGCGGATGGCCCGCGTTGCTGTCTGCTGCCGCGGGTTTCGATCGTGATCCGGTACCGGTCGTGGAGATCGCGGTCGATCGGAAAGCCATCGGCGCAGCACAATTGCTACCCGGCCGGCCCTCACAGGCGTCTGATTCTCCGTGGTTCCCCGGACGTGTGCGGGTCGACGGAGCCGAGTCTTCGGTTTGGCTCCAATTGGTCGCTTCCGGACGGGACCCGCAGCTCGATTCACTGAGTTGGCGGGTGCGTTTCGAAACCCCGGCCGACTCTGGCTCAGCGAAGGGTTCCCAAGCCCGGCTCGGGCCATTGACCGGTGAGATTCTGCTCTCGCCCCACCAGCCCGGCGTTCACGCGCGCGAAGCCTCGATTCGCGAAACTGCCCGCGCGCTCGGACTGCTCGCCCCCGCACACGGTTTCGCCACCGTTCGCGTCAACGAAGTGCCTGTCGGCTCCTATTTCTGGAGCCAGCGCGACGGCGATGCAACGCTCGCCGAACTCGACTATCCGCGAGGCGGAATCGTACAGCCCGACCACTCCGGCCTCGTCACTTCGGCGGGCATCGATTCGGCGGCCACCCGACACGTCGCGCAGCGCTTCGGGATGCCGATCGCAGTCTCTTCGGGTGCGAGGAGAGAGGAGGCAGCCGAACGCCAGCTGGAGCGGCTGCTCGAGCTGACGGACCGCGCGTCCGACGCCGATTTTGATCGAAGCGTCGGGCAGCTGCTCGATATCCAAAAGCTCCTGCGCTGGAATGCGCTCGCCTGGCTGTTGGGGACGCCCGCTGAAAGATCGCAAGCCCGAACGGCCTGGTTCCTCGACCCGGTGACTGGTCTGCTCGAGCCGATCGTTCAGGATTGGGCTGATGATCCGAATCCCATCGGTCAGAATCCCGGCGACGCGTCGCGACTGAGCGCACGCGTACTGGCCAATTCAGGACATCGGGCCACACGAAATCAGTTGCTGTGGAAATGGGTGGCCGAAGGCCAGGAGGATGTGATCGCGACGGCGGAGCACCACCTCGCCCATTCGCTTGCCCAGCTCGGGCGCGCAACGATCTCTGTTTCCGGGCTGCCCCGGCTGGCCGAAGAAGCGCAGTATGCGCGGAACGCGCGGGAAGCTTTTCGGGATCGCCGTTCGCAGATCGATGCAGCGCTGCAGGCAGCGGAGGTTCGAATCCGACGCACGGTGCGCGACGACGACTCTGCGCCCACTCTCAGCGTAGAGCTCGAGCCTCGCGGACTCGCCGAGATCCAACTGGCAGAGCTGCGGCTCGAACTCGACAATCCTGCCGCGGGTCACCGCAACCCGGCTGGCAGCGACACCGCTGCCACGCTCCGGTTGTTCGATCCTCAGGGTTCCGAACGAAGGCTCGCACAGGTCGAGCCGCGGATCGTCGGAAGTGCCGTACGCATCGAGTTGTCTGACTTCGGCGTGGTGGCCACCGAAACTGCGGGCGACGCCTGGCGTCTGGAAATGGAGTTGCCGTTTCTAAGAAGCGCGGAAGGTGACGACAGCGATCACCTCGCGATGGTCGAGTTCGGGTTTCGCAACGCGGTCACCGGCCAATCGCTGCCTCCTGCCCGGCTGTTCAGTTCATCCGCGCAGCCATCCGGTCGTCGAGTCGCACAGGCCGATCGATCTTCCGAAGACGCAGTCCGATACCACGGCCTCCCGATCGGGGTCGAGACCGATACCTGGGTGCTTCCGGCTGGGACCTACCGGCTCTCGAGCACGTTGGTGGTCCCGCCGCAGTTTCGGTTGCGGTTGGAGCCGGGCGTCAGGCTGCATCTCGATGCCGGCGTGGGCATCGTGACTTTTCGTGGACTGATCGCCAAGGGAACCGCACTCGCGCCGATCGAAATCGGAGCCGCTGACCCGCAGAATCCGTGGGGCGCAGTGGGGGTCGCGCGCGCACCCGAGGGTTCGGTACTCGACTACGTGTCGATCTCGGGCGGGTCGAAGCTCCGCCACGAAGGCCTCGAGTTCGACGGCCAACTCTCCTTCAATGCCAGCGACTTCAGCATGGATCACGGCGATGTTCGCGGGTCCGCAGCCGATGGTCTGGCGGCCAAGCGATCCCGTTTCTCGATCGATCGATCCTATTTCTCCGACAACGCAAACGACGGTGTCGAATCCGAACGGTCGACGGGCAGCGTGACCGATACCCACTTCCTCGACAATGGAGACGACGGTCTCGACCTCGCCGATTCGCAGATCACAGTGACCGATTGCCGATTCGGCGCGATGAGCGACAAGGCGATCAGTGCGGACATCGGCAGCATCGTGACGGTGACCGATACCCAACTCGACCAATCGGGAATCGCAATCGCTTCCAAGAACGGTTCACGGGTCGATGCGCGTGAGACGGTCTTCCGGAACAACCGGCTCGGTTTCGCCGTCTATCGCGACAACCCTCATTTCGACGGCGGGCTCGGAACCGTTGTCGGAGGCCTGTTCGAGAACAACGAGCGCGACTTCTCGATCGAACCCGGTTCGGAACTCGAGCTCGTCGACATCAGCCGCAGCGAGACCCCGTCTTACCGTACGGCCTGGTCGGTGCGCGGCCCGACGGTGAAGAGGGTAGCGGGCAACCAATCG
>JAJDAM010000615.1 GCA_029261905.1 Deltaproteobacteria bacterium | reverse complement strand
GAGTGCGCCGCCAAAGTGTCGAGGGCGATCGGCCGAGAGATCTCGCTGGAGGGACTCCGGCCGGCCGATGACCTCGAGTTCTACAAGAACAAGGGTTCGCTGCCTGCGGACGTCGAAGGTTACCTGCGGGATCTGTTCGCTCGCACGAAAGACGAGCCGCTGCCGGATCTCGCGAAGTTTCCGCCGGAGATCTTTCAGTACAGCTCACCACCCGGGACCTTCTTCGACGCCTACCCACTGCTGCTGATGACCGAGCAGGGGCTCGGCCACCTGCAGCAGCAATCGGACGAATCGCGTTTCGACGTGCGGCGGTTTCGGCCGAATCTGCTGATCGATGCAGCGGTCGATGCGACTCTCGATGCAACTCTCGATGAAACTCTCAATGAAGGGAAAGGAAGCTCGCCCGTCCCCGAGTTCGACTGGTGTGGAAAGCAGATTCGCATCGGAGGCGCGGTCTTGAAGGTGACGATCGAGTGCCCGCGTTGTGTGATGACGACGGTCGGCTTCGACGATCTTCCCAAAGACCCCCGCATCATGCGGACGCTGGTGAGAGAATCGGGTGGAAACCTCGGTGTCTACGCGACGATCGCCGTGGCGGGTACGGTGGCGGTCGGGGATGCGGTGCAACTCGAACCGGCCACTTCGTGAGCCGCCCACCCGGGCCGCGGCGCCTCGCCGGCCCGAGTATTCGAAGAAGCCGCTCTACTGATCTTTGGCTCGAAGATCCTCACGCAGTGTTCGCGCGGCCAGCAGGTAGTGGAGCGTAGACCAGGCGTTTCCGACGATGACGACCCACAGCAACGAAGTCCCCAGCGACCGGATGCCATAGGCGGGGACCAGCGCATCGCTGAGTAGACCGACGAACCATGGACCGAGCCCGAGGCCAATCATGTTCAGGATGAACAGCAGGATCGCCGAGGCCAGCGCCCGCATACCGACTTTGACGAGACCCTGGGTGATCGCGAAGGTAGGCCCGAGATACATCGGCCCGACGATCGCGGCCGGAAATGCGAACAACAGCGCCTGCTCGGGAACGGGCCACAGGTAGAGGCCCACCGACAGCGGGATCCCGATGACCGTCGCGACCGCGGGTATCCACATGTACCAGCGCGCGTCGCTCTGCCCGAATCGATCGCCGAGAAAGCCGCCGAGGAAGGTCCCGATTGCTCCGGTCAGCCCGATGAAGAAGAACCAGGTGCTGATCTCGGCCAGTCCCATCCCGTGCGTTCGGATGAAGTAGGCGGGATTGAACAAACCCGCTCCGTAGCCGACGAACGCATGCAGCGACCCAGCCATCGCCAGGTGGCGAAACGCACGCAACCGGATCATGAACGCCAGTACTTCGCGCCAGTTTTCAGAATCGATGGCGGCGTGTGGTACGGGTTGTGTCGAATCTTGCATCGCGCGATCCGCGTTGAGCGCATCGGTGGCTTCGCGGTCCGACATTCCGCGCGGCGGATCGTGAAGCGTGAGACGGACGATTGCGGCCAGCACCAATCCAGGCAGGCCGACCACCATGAACGCAATCCGCCAGCCAAACGCCTCGCCCACCCAACCGCCGATCAAGGTGCCGATCGCAGCGCCAACGGGAATTCCGAGCGAGTAGATGGACAGCGCGGTCGCGCGGCGTTCGGGCGGGAAGTAGTCCGATATCAGCGAGTGCGCGGGCGGCGAGCACGCGGCCTCTCCGACGCCGACCCCGACGCGCGCGAGTGCCAGCGTCCCGAAGCCGCGAGCCAGGCCGGTCAGTGCAGTCATGCCGCTCCAGACCGCGATCCCGAGCGCGATGATCGTGCGCCTGGAGCCCGTGTCGGCCCAGCGAGCGATCGGGATACCCGCGGTCGCATAGAACAGCGCAAAGGCAATTCCACCCAGAAAACCCAGCTGGGTGTCGCTCAGTTCGATGTCCTGCCGGATCGGTTCGAGCAGGATCGACAGAATCTGGCGGTCGACGAAGTTGAATACGTAGACGACGAACAGCAGCCCGAGTGCGTAGCGTCGGTACCCGATCGAGAACTGTTGCACGAAAGGGACATTGGCAGAGCCGCCCTGCAGTTTCCAGTCGCCCGCTGGAAGCCCCTTTCCCGCCGCCGACGGCGGGATCAGGCTCCTAGCTGCCGATTCAGGACTGCGGGTGGACTGCGCGGCCCGGATGAGCCTATGATGACGCGCTCCGTGGCACACAGTGGCCGCGCCAGATATCCGTGAGGACCCCCCGCCGGCAACCTCAGCTCAGTCCTGCTGAGCCCAGCCGGCCCGCTAGGAGTTGGAAGAAATGACCGCACCGTGGATCACCTATCGCCCCGAACTCAAAGTTCTCGATTGCACTGTTCGCGACGGCGGCCTGATCAATGATCACATGTTCGACGACGGACTCGTGAAGGCGGTTTACGACACCTGCCTCGAGGCCGGCGTGGACTACATGGAACTCGGCTACAAGGGCGACAAGAAGCTGTTTGCTTCCAACAAGTTCGGTGATTGGAAGTTCTGTGATGAAGAGGACATGCGCCGCATCGTCGGGGACAACGACACGAACCTCAAGCTGGCGGCGATGGCCGACGCCGAGAAGACCAATTACAAGGTGGACATCCTCCCCAAATCGGAAAGCGTGTTGGATTGCATCCGCGTCGCGACCTACGCCCATCAGCTCCCGGTCGCGGTCGACATGATCAACGATGCGCACGACAAAGGTTACGAGGCCACCTGCAATCTGATGGCGGTATCGATCACCCAGGACGACGAGATCGACCAGGCACTGGAGGTGCTGCGAGAAACCCCGGCGACCACCGTCGTCGTCGTCGATAGCTTCGGGTCGCTGTACGGAGAACAGATTGAGCGGCTCGTAACGCGCTACCGCAAGGCGATGGAAGGCACCGACAAGGAAGTCGGCATCCACGCTCACAACAATTGCCAGCTCGCTTTCGCCAACACGATCGAGGCGATCGTCCACGGCGCCAACCGTATCGACGCTACGATGATGGGGATGGGACGGGGTGCCGGGAATTGTCCGATGGAGTTGTTGATCGGATTCTTGCGCAACCCCGCGTATCGGGTCCGCCCGATCTACCAGCTGATCCAGGACTACTTCCTCGACCTGCGAGAGAAGCACGAATGGGGCGCACTGATTCCGTACAACATCACTGGCCAGCTCAATCAGCACCCGCGCTCGGCGATCGCGCTGCTCGAAGAGGACTCGAAGCAGGAGTACGTGGCGTTCTACGACAAGCTGGTCGCCGACCTGTAGCAGCGCGCGCTCTCCGGCGGTTGGTCGACCCCGGCGGCTGTTGGCGGAGGCGCAAGCTCCGACGAGCTTCTAACTGTCCGACGGCAGTGCGCCGACCAGTTCGCGCACGGCGGCTTCGATTCGGTCGTACTGTCCCGACCCGATCCAATCGAGATTGAAGACGCTGCCGCCGAACGCAAACGCGTCGGCGCCACAGCGTGCATAGTCGCCAAGTGTGTCTACGGAGACACCGCCGCAGGCGAGCAGTTTGATGTCTGCGAACGGACCTTTGATCTCTTTGAAGTACTTCGGACCGAAGAATCCCGCCGGAAATACTTTCACCATGCTGGCGCCTGCGCGCCATGCGTCATGAATCTCTTGCGGAGTGAGCGCGCCGGGGAATACCGGGACACCCGCGTCGACGCAGGCTTCGACGACGTCCGGAACCAACGTGGGCGACACGATGAACGTCGCGCCGGCATCGGTCGCCGAGTTCAAGTCGTCCAGATCCAGCACGGTCCCCGCTCCGATCGTGAGTCTGCCTGCTGCGATCTCCCTCGCGCGCTCGATCAGCTCGGACGCACGCGCGGTGTTCATCGTGATCTCGAGCGTCTCGAGCCCACCGGCGATCGCGCTTTCGATGACAGGCGCGAGTCGTTCGAGATCGATGCCTCGAAGGATCCCGAGCAGTGGCTTTTTCTGGAAGTGTGCCAGGTTCATCGTGGTCGGGATGGTAACCGCAACACGGAGGCCCGGTAGCGCGCCCTCCGCTACCGTCGTCGCGATGGCATCTCGAGCAATCGACGACATCGATTCCGTGCTGGGTCCAGGTCGCCGCTTGCGGCTCGTCGATGGACCGGCCGAGCAGGGAATCTGGTCCGCGCTCGACGAGGGGGCGGGAGAGCAGCAGTACGACTCGATCGCGACCGCCTACGACCGGGTCGTCGGCAATCGAATCTACCAGCGCATCGTCTGGGGAAACGACATCTCGCGGGACGACGCATTCGCGCGCACAGCCGGGCGTTCATCTGCGGGTTGGTGGCTCGACGCCGGTTGCGGTTCCTTGCTGTTCACCGCAGCCGCTCACGCGGAGAGCGGGCGACCGACAGTCCTGCTGGATGTATCGATCGGGATGCTCCAGCGTGCGCGTCAGCGATTGGTGGAGCGATCGGGTCGGTTGCCCGAGCACGTCGTGCTGATTCAGGGCGACGTGTTCGCGCTGCCGTTTCGGGCGTCGAGTTTCGGTTCGATTCTGTGCCCCGGTATCATTCATCTGTTCGAGAACCCGGCGGAACTGCTCGAGTCACTCGCGGCCGTTCTCGAGCCCGGTGGCGGGCTCTATCTCAGTTCGCTCGTGACGGACCGATGGCTGGGTCGAATCATGTTGAAGGTGGGGCAGCGCACCGGAGAATCGCCGAACCCGCTCAGGACCGAAGCGTTGGCCGAGGTTGTCACGACGGTGTTCGATCGCACTCCGCAATCGGAAACCCGAGGAAACATGGCGCATCTCTGGTTGAAAACAGCGACTCGACCGGTCGCGCAACCTCCGTTTCCGCTGGACGCGCTGGTTCGCGAGACCGATCGCAAAGGAAATTGACGTGGCCGACGAGAAGGTGAATCGATCCAACCGCCCCGCACCTTCGAACAGCGCGATCACATTCATGGCCGAACATCCGGTGCTGACGGCAGTGTTCTCGATCTGCATCGTCGGAGGCGCGATTTTCGGCGCGGTGCTGTTGACCGAGGACTGGTCGTTGGCTCGACGCATCGCAGCCGGCGCCGTTGCTGGCGCTGGCGTGGCGCTGCTGACGACTGCACCGAAACTCATCGGCTGATCGTCGACGCTATCTGCTCGTGGATCCTTCTACCCGCCGGAGATAGCCGGTAGGAAATGCACTTCGCTGTCGGGTTCGATGGGCTCGAAAAGCGGATCGTTGATGATCTCTCCGTCGATCGCGATCGCGACTCCGTCACGAAGCCTTTCGCCGAGACCGGGAAAGCGTTCGTCGAGCGCTCGTATCAACTGCCGCACATCGCGGGCATCGACAACGACCTGGTCGGCGCCACCGGTCCACTCGTTGAACCTCGCGGGAAGGATGACTGTGGCCATGCGCGCTGGAGAAGCGATCGGCGCTAGGCGCCGCCGCTGGCCCGCACCAATTCCGCGAGTACGTTGGGCGGAGACATCGGAAGCTTGCGCATACGGATGCCTATCGCGTCGTGGATCGCGTTCGCGATGGCCGGGATCGGTGGCACGATCGGCACCTCACCCACGCCGCGGACACCATAGGGGTGCCTGGGATTCGGAACCTCGACGATCACGGTGTCGATCATCGGCAGATCGAGCGCCACCGGCATCCGGTAGTCGAGGAAGCCCGGGTTCGCGAGTACACCATCGGCGTCGTACACGTACTCTTCGTTGAGCGCCCACCCGATACCTTGCGCGGCACCGCCTTGCATCTGGCCCTCGACGTACGCCGGGTGGATCGCGCGACCGGCATCTTGAATTGTCGTGTAGCGGACGATCTCGACCTTTCCGGTATCGCGGTCGACTTCGACGTCGACGAGGTGGACCGCGAAGGCCGGGCCGGCGCCCCGCGCGTTGAGGGATGCCTTGCCGGTGATGGGACCTCCCGTTCGAGCGGCTCCGGCTGCGATCTCGGCGATCGGCATCGGCACGAGTTTGTCCTCTTTCTCGAGTTTCTTGGCCCCGTCGCCCGTCGCGACCGCACAGCCGTCTTGCCAGATCACGTCGGTAGGATCGATATCCCAGACGCTCGCCGCGCGCTGACAGCACTGTTTCACGACTTCCTGAGACGCTTCGATGACGGCCATCCCGGTCGCGAACGTCACTCGGCTGCCGCCGGTGGTGTCATTGATGCCGACGGTCTCGGTGTCGGCGACGACCGGACGAACCTTGTAGACGTCGATCCCGAGTTCTTCGGCGGCCATGATCGCCATCGATGCGCGCGATCCGCCGATGTCCGGACAACCCTCGATGACGATCGCCGTCCCGTCTTCGTTCAACTTCACTTCGGCAGACGACTGCATTCCGGCGTTGAACCAGAATCCGACCGCGAAACCGCGTCCCTGGTTCTCACCGAGGGGTGCGCTGTAGTGGGGATGTGCGCGAAGCGCATCGAGTGTCTCGAGCAGGCCGATGTCGCTGAACTTCGGTCCGTAGGCGGCCTGCGATCCCTTGCTGACCGCGTTGTTGCGACGCAGGTCGAGCGGATCGATCTCGAGTTCGTGCGCGATCTCGTCGATGACCGTCTCGGCTGCGAAAGCGGCCGGGGGGGCTCCCGGTGCGCGGTAGGCGGCGGTCTTCGGCTTGTTGACGACGACGTCGTAGCCCTCGATCAGGAAATGGTCGAGATCGAACGGTGCCAGGATGCACATCGCGCCGGCCGTGACCGGTGAACCCGGGAATGCACCGGCTTCGTAGACGAGCTTGCACTTGGCTGCGACGACCTTGCCGTCGCGGTTGGCACCGAACTTGACATTGATCAGTGTGGCGGGCGCCGGGCCCGTGGCTCGAAAGACTTCGTCGCGGGTCATCACGGCTTTGACCGGTCGGCCCGTCTTGCGCGACAACACGATCGCGATCGGCTCGAGGTAGACGGTCGTCTTTCCCCCGAAGCCTCCGCCGATCTCCATCGGGATCACTTTGATCTGCGAAATGTCCAACTGCAGGAGCCGCGCCGAATAGGCACGGATCATGAAATGCCCCTGCGAACTCGCCCATACGGTGGTCTGACCGTCTTCGTTGGTCTGCGCGACGCAGGCGTGGGGTTCGATGTCCCCCTGGTGAACCGTGGCGGTCTCGAACTCGCGCTCTATGATGATGTCCGCGTAGGCTCGCGCCTGGTCGACGTCACCCCGGGAAAGCTCCATTTTGGCCGCGATGTTCGAGGCTTTGTCCGGAGTTGGATCCACGCCCTTGGTTCGCATGTGGTCGTGGAGGATGGGCGCATCGGGTGCCATCGCAGCACGCAGGTCGAGCACGTGCGGAAGCGGTTCGTATTCGACCTCGATCAGCGCGAGCGCCTCCTGCGCGATTCGGGTGCTCGTGGCGGCTACGGCCGCGACCGCATGGCCGTGGTAGAGGACTTTGTCGCGCGCGAGAACATTGCGGGACAGATCGGAAAAATTGGTCGGCCCCGAAGCGTCGGTCAGAGCGAGCTCCGGAATGTCGTCCGAAGTGATGACGGCTTTCACTCCTTCGAGAGCCAGCGCCTTGGACGTATCGATGCGGAGAATGCGAGCGTGTGCATGGGGACTGCGCAGCATGCACGCGTGAAGCATCCCAGGCAGGTCGAAGTCCGCACCGTAGTTTGCGCGCCCCGTGACTTTGTCGACGCCGTCGTGCCGGATCGGTCGGGTCCCGACCCATTTGAACTTGCGGTCGCTTCCGTTGGATTCACTCATCGGGTATCGCCTCCCATCGATTGCGCGGCGTCGAGTACGGCGGCAACGATCTTGTCGTATCCCGTACATCGGCACAGGTTCCCGGACAGCCAGTAGCGGACCTCGTGCTCGGTGGGGTCGGGGTTGTGCTCGAGCAGCGCCTTGGCGGCGATCAGAAAACCCGGGGTGCAGATGCCGCACTGCAACGCGGCATGTTCGAGAAACTTCTGTTGCAGAGGATGGAGCTTCTCGCCGCTGGCCATCCCTTCGATCGTGGTGATCTCCGTGTCTTCGGCTTCGATCGCCAGCACCAGACATCCACACACGAGCCGGCCATCGAGCAGCACCGAGCACGCGCCGCAATCGCCGGTCGTACAACCCTCTTTGGTCCCGGTCATGTGGAGTTCGTCTCGCAAGACCTCGGAGAGGGACTGGTGGGGATGACACAGAAACTCGGTCTGCTCGCCATTGATCGTCGTCTGCACGTGCGTCTTGCGGGCCACTTAGCTGCTCCTTTCTGTTGCGCGCGAAGCCGCAAGTTGAACGGCACGTCGGGTCAGGACTCCCGCCACCGTGCGCCTGTAGGTGACGGTGCCCCGCTTGTCGTCGATCGGGTTGGCGGCGTCACGCGATGCGGCCGCCGCACGTTCGAGGGCCGTTTCGTCCAACGAGGTTCCAACCAGTGCGTCGGCGGCCGCAGGCACCCCGAACGCGGTCGGTCCGACCGCGCCGAGAGCGACGCGCGCCGCTGTGCAGGTTCCGTCGCTGGCCAGCGTCACGCTGACGCCCGCGCCGACGACCGCGATGTCCATCTCGCCGCGTGGACTGAAGCGCAAGTAGGCATCGGCTGTGCGTGCCGCGACCGGCGGAACCACCAACTCGACCAACAGTTCGTTGTCTCCCAGCTGTGTCGTTCCCGGTCCCGTCACGAATTCGGCCACCGGCACCGTTCGCCGCCCGTCTGGCCCCGCGATCACGCAGTCGGCACCGACTGCGATGAGCGCTGGAACGGTATCCGCTGCCGGTGAGGCGTTGCAGACGTTTCCGCCGACCGTGGCGCGGTTCTGGATCTGAATCGAGCCGATCAACTCCGCGGCCTCCACCAGCCCCGGGAACGTCTCGCGCAATCCCTTGTGTTGAGACACTTCCCAGCAGCTTGCTGCGGCGCCGAGTCGAAGCCCTGACGCGTCGAGTGCGATCGATGTCATCTCCGGAATTCGCTTGATGTCGACCCACTTCTGCTCGGACGGCGGCACCGATCGCATCTGGACCAACAGGTCCGTGCCGCCAGCGAAAGGCCGGCAAACACCCGCGCCCGCCAGCGCAGCAATCGCGTCATCCACGCTGGTGGGAGCCGCATATTCGATCTCGCGCATGAAACCTCCGTCCGACCCGGAGTTGTCGGGAGAGCCATAGTATCGCGGTTCGCCGTCGGCGCGCCTCCCGTCGAGGGCCGCAGGGTATCGGTACGGCTCCGTGAAGGTCAGGGGAGGGGGGTCGGCAGTACGGCCTCCGGATCGTTGTGCTGCCGGTGTCGGTGGGTACCATCGCGCCGTGATCGGGTGCCCGGGTCGCGAACGCGCGTGGCTGTGTCGTCTCGCGATGGGTCCCGCGAGGAGTTTTCGCACACACAAGCGTTTCTCCGCAGCCGTCTCGTCCCGCCGAGCGCGACGAGTACCCCCAACGCCGCGATCGTCATCGCGGAGCCGGGCTCTGGCAGGATGACGAGAAGCTGCTGGAACGAGTTCTGCGTCGGGCCACCGCACGCGCACTGGCGCTCGGAGAATTCTCCACACGGAGCGGCTTGATCGAGGAACGCCCGCGGGTAGCTACCGGCTTGAGAGCTCATCACGTCGCCTTCGAGAATTTCGTAGTCGAGACCCAACATCGAACCGACCGTCAGCGCGGAGACCCCGCAGATCGCGGCGGGATCGTCTCCGAATAACACCGGAAACGTGAACCCGGTGCGGCTCGCCGTGTCGACGTCCACGTTGCAGCTGAACGGCCCGATCGTCGTGATGCCCGGCTGAAACCCCAGGTCTTGCGACAGACCGCCGATCGCGATCTCGAGGTGAACGGCCGTGCCGGGATCGACGTCCGTTACGTCGACGTCGAATGGCGCAAAAGTCGTTCGCACGCATTCGACAACCTGCTGGAAGCTGCTCGAACCGAACGGGTACGCCGGAACGACGACGGACTGGGACAGGATCGACGACCGGTTGATGCGCGAGTCCTCCGCGCCGGGTGTGTAGGCGCAACCGGTACTGCAATCGTCCAGGAACAGGATCGGAGACGCAGCCTGCGCCGATGTCGCGACCAGTGCAGCGGCCGCAACCGCGATCAGAATGGAAACCAGGCAATCGGCCAGCGAGGGTTTTCGATCGATCACCATTTCAGGATGGGTAGTAAACGCAATACGATTCGAAACGAGGCAGCTAAACCCACTACACCCGAAAGAGCGGGCATCCCGTAGAGTCGTCTGGAGCATGGGAAGAAGGTTCAATGTCCGAGTATGCGCATTGAAATGACAACCCCCTGAGCGAAGTCCGACAACGCCCCGACCGATATCCGATCATGGTGCAACATTCCGTCGTGACTGCACAGGCTTCACCGATCCAAAACGCGATCCGCCGATCCTGCGGCGACTTGGCGTGCAGACTGCCGGCCCCTTACCTCTGTATTGCCGCTAGACGACAAGTCTCCAGTTTCACTTCAAGGGGCCGGTTCCACCCGCCGAAATACCCAGAAGGCTGCGATGTCTGCAGCCTTCTGCACGTTTCGGGGGGTGAGTCATCTTGGCCGGCACGCATCGAAGTCGAAATCCGGGGGTCAGCGGGCGCGCCCGCAGTTTCACCCTCGTTCTCGCGGCGCTTTCGCTGATGGGAGCAGAAGTGACTCAATCGAACGCTTCCGTCGAGTTCCAGCCATCGCTCGTGCACGGAACGGTGAGCCACGCCGACGGTTCTCCGGTCGCCAACTGCTACGTCAGCGTCTCGGACCAGAACTTCCGCGAGCTTCAACACGCCTACACCGATGCGCAGGGGCGTTACAGCGTCTCTCTCGAGGGCGCGACCGCCCACAATCTGTGGGTGGGCCAATCGATCGACGGCCAGTATGCGTTGATCCCCCAAGCTCGGCAGGTCGAGACGTCCCGCAACGACTTCGTATTGCACGCCGGCATCAATCTGGGCATCGAAGCTTTCGATTCGAACGGAACCCGACTCACCAATGCCGCATTTCGCCAGGCCACCGCGTCGAAGGTCTTTCTGACGGATCTGGATGATCTGCCGGTCGAGGGCTACTTCGGTGCGCTCGCTTGGTTCGACAGCGGTGAGCACGCAACCGATTGGGACGCGGCTCAGCCCGCATTCATTGCGGCGCCCGGCGAACGCTACAAACTCCACGTGCAGTGGGAGCTGCCGCAAGTTGGAAAGCTCCTATTCACGCTCGACAACGAGGGCGAGGGATACTCGCTCGAAGCGGCCGGATCGCGACTCGATCTGAATCTCAACGCCGAGATCGCGCGCAGCAGCCTCGCGGCATTGCTTCGTGCAAGCGGCGCGGCGGTTCCCACAGATGAAATGAATCGGAGTGCCTCGCTGCTGCTGCAGGGCGAGATGTTGCTCTCCATGGGCGGCCTTGCCGTTTCGCAAGCCGTCGCGGATTTGACCGAGTCGGTTCGACTGTCGCTCCAGGCCCACGAGGAACTGCTGATCGCACAGGCGCTCGAGAGCATCGAGCAGAATCGAAAAGGCGAGCTGGAGATCGCGCTCGTCGGCGACAACGGCGTTCCGCTTCGAGGCGCACGCGTGACCTACGCCCAGACCGGTCGAGATTTTCTGCTGGGCGCGAACCCGATGGGCTATCGCGGGAGCTACGACGAAGAAGTCGGGACGCTGATGCAGGATGCCGGCATCAACCAGTCACACGTCACGGCGCGTTGGGGGCTTCTCGAGTCCTCTCCCGGCGAGTTCGATTGGAGCAACCTGCAGGAGTTCCAGAAGATCGATTCCCAGATTTCGGTGGGGATGCAGTTGATGGGCGCCTTGAGCTTGTGGTGGTCGCCCAACCCCGACTTCCGACCCGAGTATCTCGAG
>JAJDAM010000614.1 GCA_029261905.1 Deltaproteobacteria bacterium | reverse complement strand
GCTGCCGGCCGGCACCACTGCTGTCGGTCGGCCCGCGTAGCGACCCACAGGTCGCGCTTTCTTGCTACGGCGAAGGCGCCGGCTCGTCGCGTCGCGCTGTCGCGATCAGTTCCTGCAGTTCATTCATGTGCTCGGCGACGTCAATCGGAATGTTCGTTCCGGCCGAACCTGTGAACCCCAGCGTCACGAACTCATCGAGCAGAGTGAACGCGTCATCCGCGAACGGACCGGCCGGGTCGGTGCGAATCGAGGCTTCGAGGAATTGCTCGATCTGCGAAGCCCAGAACGAGCGGCCGATTCGCGACTCGACGACTCCGAGCAGGTAATAAGCCTCTGCAATCGAACGGGCCGATGCCGGTCCGCTCGCAACGAAACGGTGAAGGATGCCGGACGCCGCGATCAGCCTGACGAGCGCCGCTCGATCCGACATCGGGTCCGGGTCGTTGGTCGGCCCAATCAGCCGCCGCGCCTGGTCGACCGGTGCACCCTCTCCCGGGTGACTCAACGATTCCAGCGATAAGATCCAGGTTCTCAGATCGGGCTGAAGTCGCGGAGGGAGATCCGGACGTTCTGCGAGCTTCTCGAGGTGACCGATCGCACGCTGGGGGTCTTCGTTCACTCGCAGGCTCACTTCCAGGTAGCCCTCGAATATTCCGTCGAGGTCGATCGAGCCGACACTGCTCGCAGGGTCAGCGAAGATCTCTTCGTACGTGACGAGCGCGCGCTCGAATTGACGGGTTGCGACCTCGAGGTTCACGCGCTCGTCTGCCGGAAGGGCCGCGATCACAGGGTCACTGAGCAACCGCTCCCCCAACGGATGGGGCCGAGAGTCAGGTAGCCGCGAGTGGCAAGCAACACATGTCTCGGTGATGTGACCGAGCAGAAAGCGCGCTTGCATCGGTCGTCCGGCGTCGAACCGTGGCCGGATGGACACAGGAGCTCGAGCCAGCGAGTCACTCAAGTGCGCATAACCGGCGTCCCGAGTCGTGCCATGGCGGCTGAGCTTCTCTGCATGCTTGGCGAGCTTTTCGAGCGCGTCCAGAATCGGCTGGCGGTTGGCGGGGTCCGCGAACCGGTCGTCGGCGAGACTGAGCGGAAGCAGAACCTGCATGGCCTCGACGATCTCGCTCATGATGATACGAGCCTCTGGATCATCGGCACCCGCGCTTGCTGCGATCAGGACCGCAGTTGCGATCCAGATTGAAGCCCTGCCGATCGTCCGTTTTCCCAACATCGATTCCCCTCTCCAGTGATGCCTCAACCGTCTCGAAGATGTACTGGCAGCTTGTAAAAATACTCCGGACCGAGTTCCGGTGTCTCCATATCTTCCTTTTCGTCCGCGATCGCCCTATTCCCTGCCGTCGCAAGATCCATACCGGTTGTCTGGGGTCCAGCCCATCCCGTGCAGGCACTTGCAATTAGAAAGGAGTGAACATGTTTTCACCCATGCCATTCGAGGCATCAGGGTTGGGTACGCTCACCCTGCACCTATCAACCGTGAGGGAGAACGACGGATGACCACCATTCGACAGCGACTGGAAGAAGAGGCCAACGAACTTCGTACGATTCGTGATGAGATCGAGGTCCAGATGCACCTGGCCAAACTCGACGCAAAGGATCGGTGGGCGGGTCTCGAGAAAGAATGGGAACACGCTGACCAAAAGCTCAAACAACTTCGGGCCGCCGGTCGTGAAGCTGCCGAGGACGTCAACGCGGCAACCCGCGTGGTTCTCGACGAGATTCGAAGCGGCTACGAAAAACTGAAGGGAATGCTCTAGATCGGCGCTGCCCCGTCGGGATCAAGCGTTCAATCAACGTGCGAAGGCACCTGGGTGGCGCCAGAGCAAGAACCCGCCCATGGCCATCAACCCGGGAATCGCGCCCGCCCACAGATGTAAACGGGTCAGCGGGGTCTGCGGGATGACGGTTTCGAGTGCGAACAGGGCCACGAGAGAGGCGATGCCGAATGCAAATGGCATCCAGCGGCGTGCCGCGTCGTCTTCGGCTTCGCGCATCACGCGGGTCGCCCCCAGCCCGAGCAGCATCCACAGCGCGAAGTGGATCCCGTTGTAGAGTGCCGCCGCGCCGGGCGCGCTCGTCGTGTGGCTAGCCGCCTCGTAGCCGCCGACAAGCAACATCCCCATCACCGCCGGCGTGTGCATCGGCTCACCGATCCAAATATCGCGAAGCAGGAACGCGAGCCCTACCGTGATCGCTCCGAGCATTCCGGCTTCCATCCACTCGGGCAAGATCAAAGTGGCGCGTGACAGATCGCGACCGACGGGGTCTCTGCGAGGGGTGGTGCGCATAACATCAGCTCATTCGGACTGTTTGACGGTCATGACCGGACATCGCGCCAGACGCAGAGTCTGTTCCGCAACGCTTCCGAGAAACATGTGCTTCAAACCCGTGTTGCCCCGGGTTCCGATCACAATCAGATCGGCACCCACCCTATCTGCGGCATCGACGATTGCGGTCGGGGGCGGGCCACCGACGAGTTGAGATCCGACCTTGACACCGGCCATTCGCACCGTGGCTACGACCGTGGCGAGTTTCGCAGCGGCGGCCGCGCGCGTTTGCTCGATGTACGGTTCGGGTATCGCGACCTCATACGGGGTAATCATCGGAACATGAAGGTCGAACGCGTGAACGACATGAACCTCTGCATCGAGGCCCTTCGCGAGCCCGATCGCCGTATCGACCGCAGCATCGGAATGCTTCGAGAAGTCGACGGCAACTACGATGGTGCTGATGGGTCCCATTCTCCCCTCCGATGATGATGAGGCTCTCGCCCGTTAAGGTGCATTTTCGGTGCCATCGGTCGATCCCTGGACTCGGGTCGCGACGCCACAAGTCCCCCGAACGTTGTAACAAATAGTCACATAACTCGTAATTATGTATCAACAACACCCAGTCACGATTTCTGATCTCTCGGCGGCCGCTCCATTGTCGGCACAGATTGTCGGCACGCAATGTCGGCACGG
Organism: Deltaproteobacteria bacterium; assembly: GCA_029261905.1. Classification (GTDB taxonomy): domain Bacteria; phylum Myxococcota_A; class UBA9160; order UBA9160; family SMWR01; genus JAJDAM01. The sequence continues at coordinate 6,987 of JAJDAM010000614.1, read as the reverse complement.
AATCTGCTGCGAGACCCGGAGGGAGCATTCCTTATGATCGACAACCGGGAACGCGGCCCTACCCGCGAAGCAATCAGTGATCGCGACCGCCAGGTCGGCCGCATTTTGTGGATAGAGGGAGGGTTCAACGCCGCAGCGGTCGCCGCGAAGGTTGTCGTCGGGATCTCGACCGGTTCGGCAGCCATCATCGGAGACGCCATTCACTCGCTCGCTGACCTGGCCAACAACGGCGTTGCGCTGATCGCGAACCGTCTGTCGGCACGCCCGCCCGACTCGGGGCACCCCTACGGCCACCGCAAATACGAATCGCTGGCCGTGTTCGGTGCGGCCACCCTGTTGTCGGTTCTCGCGCTCGAGATCGCACTTCGCGCATTCGATCCGAGCTCGGCCACCGTCACACAGTCCCCTTGGAGTCTCGCCATGATGCTCATCCTGCTCTGCGGTAACGCGACGCTGGCTGGCTGGCAGAGCTTCTGGGCGAGGCGTCTGCAATCGGACATCCTCGCGGCGGATGCCCGGCATACGCTGTCTGATGTCATGACGACCGTCGCGGTGATCGCCGGATGGCAGTTCGGCGCGCGCGGATACCCCTGGCTCGACACAGCCACTGCGATAGCCGTATCGGCGCTGATTCTGACACTGGCTTACGGGTTGTTCCGACGCGCGATACCCATTCTCGTGGATGGACGGGCCGCTGCCCCCGAAGAGGTTGCCGCCGTCGTGAACCAGGTCGCAGGTGTAAAACAGACCCGGCGCGTACGTTCACGTAGCGGACCCAGTGCCTCCGCAGACATCGTCGTCAGCGTCGATCCCGAGATCTCCGCGATCGCGGCACATGAAATCGCGGACGAGATCGAGCGAGTCATTCGCGATCAGTTTCCGATCGGCGACGTTTCGGTCCACGTCGAGCCAGAGTCCTCTGCTGACATCGAGTCCCGACCGCCAGACCTTTCTGGCCACGACTAGACTATATGGAGCGATATGACCCACCTTCGCGGCTGTGGTGTGACCAACCGCCTCAACGTTAGGGCCAGCGTGCGGACAACGAGCAGCGGCTGTGGCACGGATTTTGCGTTAACACGAAGCAGGTTCACACGAGTCAGGAAGGTCGACAACGAGGACTGACTGGAGGAAATTCCCATGGTTCGCATCGGAATATCGCTCTTTGTCATCGCGTTCACGGGCTTGATGGTCTACGCATTTACACTTCAAGCCAGGATCTGGCACTTGTTCTAGGCAAACGGGTCAAGGGCCCCAATCGATTGTATTTTTCGTGCGGTGCCCTCGAATTCACCGGGTCGAGGTCGAGACCGTGCCCCAGAACCCAATCAAATCCTTTCGAGAAACGCCTGCGGCAGTATCCGGTTTCGTTGGAGACGCGCGAACCGACGGAGAACTATGGGTTCGCGAGCTGGATTTGCAACACCTCGATCTGCGAGGCGTGTTCGTGATGCTGACCGAGCGGATCGAACGAGTGCCCACTATCGACGATCGAAGCGATTCACATTCGGATCTGCTCGAATTCGTCGCGGATGCCTCGCAGCTACTGGAGGCACACTTCGCGTTCGAAGAGGCGGGCGGCTATCTGAGTGATGTGTTGGCCATTGCCCCCCGTCTCTCAGACCGGGCCGCACGTCTGCAGCGTGATCACGACCATTTGGCTGCGCGATTTTCAAAACTAGCGACCTACGCGCGGGGAATGCGAGCCACCTACCAGAATTGGAAACGCCTCGGCATGGCGATCGGCGAGTTCACCCAGGATCTACGACTTCATGAGTCGGAAGAGAATCGACTGATTCAAGAGGCATTTCTGGACGACCTCGGCGGCGGCTGAGCCGGATCGAATTGCAAAGCGAGAATCAGGAAAACAGGAGAGAATTTTGAACCCGAGAGACCGCATCGTTTCGAACATCATGCAGCGTGACGTCCCGAGCGTGAAGGAATCCGACGTGATGGACCTCGACCAACTGCTCCGATTGCGTTGGCTACGGGACATGCCGGTACTCGACGGCTCGAAATTGGTTGGAGTGGTTTCGATTGGCGACCTGCTGCGGGCCGCCATCGTTCAGCTCCAGCAGGCCGAGCCCACGGAACCCACCGAACCAGTCAGAGTCCGAATCAGCGACGTGATGGTTCGAAACGTCGTGTCCATCGGCCACGACGTCACGTTGGGCGAAGCAGCTGAATTGATGAAGTTCCAAGAAATCGCGTTCTTGCCGATGATCGATGACCAGGGTCAATTGATCGGCGTAGTGACCGAATCCGATCTTGTCACCGCAACCCTCCGATAAAGAAGAGAAACCGGGCTGACAAGACAATCGCAGCTTGACAGCCCGTGCTACGCAACGAAGATCGATCTACGAGAGTTCAGAGGCGTAGCCACGATTGGAGGATCTGATCGGCGTTCTGCATCGACTGAGCTTCACAGACGAAGGAGCCTGCGATGACACCGTTCAAGAAGATCCTGGTACCGGTCGACTTCTCCGATCACGCTCGCACCGCTTTGGACCTGGCGGTAGAAATCGCTCGAGATAGCTCGGGAACGATCCAGCTGTTGCACTGTTACCAGATCCAACCCGGCGGGATCTCTCCGTACGGAGTCGCCCTACCCACCGACTACTTCACTGAGCTGCGAGACGCGGCCGCCCGAAAGCTGAACGAATGGAAACAAGAATTCGTTCCGGCCGATGTGAAGTGCGACGGGACGCTGAGTTCCGATCATCCGTCCGCTGCGATCGTTTCAACGGCGGAGGATATGGATGCGGACCTGATCGTGATGGGAACCCGAGGCCTCTCCGGGTTCAAACATGCGTTGCTCGGCAGCACCGCGGAACGCACGGTACGAACGGCTTCGTGCCCGGTTCTGACTGTGAAGGGCAAAGAATCCCCAGCCGACTGACACGGTTCCCGCCTCACGACGCCAGAACCGCGGTGGCGCGCCCGACACCTCGGATTTCGAGTCCGTCCAGCCCATCGTCAGCTATTGGGTGGTTGGAGCCGTTCTGGGTCGAAACGGGTACCCTGGGTTCCAAGATGAGTAATAATGCCTCATACCCTGGGCTCTAACGCCACCTGAGCCCTCGACACAGTTGGTACGCCATATGCGTAGGGAATGGGCATGATGACTCCGAAACAACTACTGGTCGTCGATGACGACACCGCAATGCGGGAGATGTTGGCCTCGCTTTTCCGGGATCGGGGCTTCGCGGTCAGCGAAGCTGCTTCTGCTGGCGAAGCCATCGAAAGGGCAAGCGACAACCTGTTCGATGTCATCTTGAGTGATATCCGGATGCAGGGGAAGTCGGGCATCGAGATGGTTGGGGAGCTTCGCGAACTACGCCCCGACACTCCCGTGGTGCTGATGACCGCATTCGGAAGCATCGACTCGGCCGTGGAATCCATGCGAGCGGGGGCATTCGACTACATCACCAAACCCTTCGAGCCCGACGCGGTCTTGCTGACCATCGAACGCGCACTCGAACGTCGCGAGCTCGAGGAAGAAAACCGGCGCCTTCGGCGCGCCGTCGATCGCACGAGTTCGCTGGGGGATCTGATCGGCGAAAGTCCCGCCATGCGCGAGATCTTCGCGATGATTCGGAAGGTGGCCCACAGCAGCAGTAGCGTGCTGATCACCGGAGAAAGCGGCACCGGCAAGGAAGTCGTCGCGCGCACGATTCACTATCACGGGTCGCGCGCCAACCAACCGTTCATTCCGATCAACTGTACGGCCATCCCGGAAGGGCTGCTCGAGAGCGAGCTTTTTGGACACGTGCGGGGAGCGTTCACTGGCGCTCACACCTCGAAGCAGGGCCTGTTCGAGAAGGCGAATGGCGGCACGCTCTTTCTCGACGAGGTCGGCGACATGAGCCTCGTTCTTCAGGGCAAGCTGCTTCGCGTGCTGCAGGACCGGGAAGTAAGACCGGTCGGCGGGACGCAGATCACCAAGCTGGACGTTCGCGTGCTGGCGGCGACCAACAGAGACCTGCAGACCGCCATCGACGCCGGCGAGTTTCGTGAGGACCTCTACTACCGATTGAACGTGATACCGATCCACGTCCCGCCGCTTCGCGAACGCCCGGAGGATGTGCCACCGCTCGCAAACGCGTTCGTCGCGAGACACTCCGACAAATCTCGCACGATTTCTCCCGAAGGCCTCGCCCATCTTTCTGCGTTTCCGTGGAAGGGCAACGCGCGAGAATTGGAGAATGCGATCGAACGCGCTCTGGCCCTGTCGGAAGAGGCCCAGATCGGAATCGACGACTTCCTGCTGAGCCCGAACGAAAAGAAGACACAGCCGACCAGTATGTTGCACTCGGCTGCGCAGAATCGCATTCCGCTGAGCGAAGTCGAAGATCGTTACATCGAAGAAGTCATGCAGATCACCGGCGGCAACAAGGTCCAGGCGGCGAAGATCCTCGGCGTCGATCGCAAGACACTGTATCGACGTGCGGCCAAGAAGAACAACTGCGCATAGTCGGCTCGCCGCGCCGAATTCGATCGAGCGCCTCCAGATGGTTTGGGGGCGCTTGTCTTCATGGGCCTCATTCCAACCGGAACGATCGCCTGACGCTACTGTATGACCCCAGCCGGATCGGGGCCGGACGGGAGTCGACATGGGCGAGATCAGAGCCGAAGCGAGCAACGAAGCCAGAAGCGAAATTCGATACGACGTAGATTCCCTGCTCGAGCGAGCACGCGCGGCCGCAAAATTGTCCGACTTCGGCAGTGATGACTTCCTGCCTCCGCTGCGGGTGCTCTGCGAAACCTACGAGCGCGCTCCGTACGACGAGCAGGGCCACAAGCGCAACCAACGTCGACTGCTCACGCTGTTGGCCACCCGGCTGCGGGTGCAGGACGCGTTGCACCGCCACCCAGAAATCGAAGGTCGGAAGCTCGTCCGCCCGATGGTGCTGACCGGAATGCCGCGTTCCGGAACCTCTGCGCTGTTCAACCTGCTCGCCGCCGACCCGGCCGCTCGCGCTCTGCTCCTGTGGGAGACCCAGTTTCCCGACCCCGCAGAGGGCATCGCTCCCGGCGACCCGGATCCCCGGCACGAAGCCGTGAAGGCCTACTACAAAGACGCGCACAAGAAGAACCCGGAGTTCACGAAGATTCACTTCGCGAGCGCAGACACGCCGGAGGAGTGCGTACTGCTTCAGGCCTTGACGATGCACGGCGTGCATCACGGTGTCGAGGTCATGCTCGAGCCCTATGCGTCCTGGTACCGGGATCAGGACCTCGGACCGATGTACGCCTACTACAAGATGCTGCTGCAGATGCTCGACTGGCAGCGACCGGGGGAACGCTGGCTATTGAAGGCGCCGGCCCACATGTGGGCCATCGAATCCGTGATCGAACAGTTTCCAGACGTGTCGATCGTCTGGAGCCACAGAGATCCGTTGCTGTGTACCGCGTCGATCTGCAGCATGACCGCGGCGATCCCTGGCGGCTCGCTCGCGATAGACCCCGAAGCACTCGGACCCGTCGTGATGGATTTCTACGCGACGTCGCTCGAGCGCGGGCTCGCCGCACGAGACCGCTGCGAAGCGGAGCGCTTCGTCGATGTCAACCACGACGAATTCATCGGTAATTCACTCGGGGTAGCGAGGAATATTTACGCTCATTTCGGGTTGTCGATGGGGCCAGCTGTCGAAGCCGCCATGGAATCCCACGTCGGGAACAATCCACAGGGAAAACATGGAAGCCACGACTACTCGCTAGAAGAGTGGGGGCTCGACGCGGACGCAGTCCGCGAGCGGTTCGCGCCGTACATCGAGCGATTCGGAATCGAAACCGGCTGATTGGGCGTACACTTCGTTCGTTCGAGTATCTGTCAACGGAAATACGGAAACCCAGACTGTGAGCAATAACTCGTGAACAACAACTCATGAACGACAACGAGACGATTCAAAAGGTCGACAGCGCGCAGGCGTGGTCCGAATTCTGCGATCTGCTGAAGAAGGCCGGCGACGTCCTGCTGCGTGACGATCTGGCGCGTTCGACGTTCGATCGCGCCGAGGGTCACCGGTATCTGCTTCGCCTGCTTCGAGCCGGCACGCAATCGTTCGGAGAACGAACCGGGCCGCTGCATCCGATATTTCGCGCGATGCCGGACCTCGTCAAGATGGGGCTCGACAATCCGGACAACTACTACCTCGGCGCGGCGGTCAACAGCCGGTACACGTATCGGATTCGCGGCCACCGCGGAAGCATCCACTACATGAGCTTCGCGGCTCAGAACCAGAACTTCGCGGCGAAGGACAAGATCTCGGGCGGCGCCGGTCACTTGAACGATGCCGAGATCCAGTACGAACCCGATGGCAGTTTCGAAATCCTCGTCAGCGAAAAAGAGCAACCGGGTAACTGGCTGCGCCTCGCCCCCGACTCGGGCCAGGTTCTGCTCCGACAGACCTTCCTTCACAAAGAAAACGAAAAGCCGGTACAGGTCAGCATCGAGTGCCTCGAAGCCGAAGGACCGCCCGATCCGCTCGACCCCGAGAACGTGCCCAATCTACTGATGGGTTCGGCGATGTACGCGATTGGATGCGCAGCCTGGTTCGCGGACTGGGTGGCGGGGATGCGCGACCTGGCACCGCCTAACGCCTTTCACCTCCCCACCGCAGAGCACCACCGGCTGGTCGGCGGTGATCCGAACATCCGACTGTGGTTGGGTACCTGGGAACTCGCTCGCGACGAAGCGCTCGTGATCGAACTAACACCGCCGGAATGCCACTATTGGAACTTCCAACTGGGAAACATCTGGGCCGAGTCGCTCGACTACGAATTCCGCCGCGTACACATCAATAGTGGACAAGTCGAATCTCGCGATGATGGATCCGTTGAACTCGTCGTCGCTCACAGCGACCCCGGGCATCCCAACTGGCTCGATACGGCCGGCCACGATCACGGTACGATGGGCGTTCGCTGGGTCAGAGCCGATTCGCACCCCGAACCCCGGTGTAGGGTCGTCCCATTGTCCGCGGTCTA
>JAJDAM010000613.1 GCA_029261905.1 Deltaproteobacteria bacterium | reverse complement strand
AAGAGCCGGGCCGCTATCACACGAGCGCTAGTAGACCCACTTCCCAGCCTGATAGCGGAAGATCTCCGTCACAGGGACGCTCGACGCCACCGAGCAGTTGTCGCCAGCTGCTTCGCGACAGGTGTACACTTGCTCCGTGTACCGCAGTATCCCGATGAAGGGCGCACTGGGTTGACCAGTCGGCCTCAGTTCAACGTTGTAGCCGTCGGCGATCCCGCGGTAGCTGGTGACGGTCTGCACCGCTCCAGGGCGAACGGACGGCCGCGTTTTGTTCTGGGCCTCCGTTTTCTTCATCTTGCCTATCCAGCTCTTGGCGAAATCGCTCAGCTTGCTTCGTGCGCTGGCGCTTCGATCCGCGGGCGTATCCGCAGTGGCGGGCTCCGCGCCGATCATCAAAAAGGCGATCGCGGTGGCGATCACGAGACCATTCATTGCGTGAAGGGTTGAGTGCGAAGTTCGGATCATGCTAAAGCTCCGATTGAGGTTCGGGGGATTGATTCGTCCTATTTCTCAACTACTGGACATTCCAATCGACCGATTTGCTCGATCGCTGAAGCCGGAGGCACTCAACGGTGACACTCCTCACGAAAAATCACGCCATGACCTCCCGCAGCGCGCAAGCTAGCTCCGTTCGTGTGCAATAACGAGCAGGCAGACCGTACCTTTTCAGAGTCAGTCCCCAATACAGGTCCCGACAATCTTGCACGACATAGACCTCGATCCTCCGGCCCCCGACGAATTCGTGCGCGCCCTGGTGCCTGCGCTGCTGCAGGCTTCGTCGATCGCTCGATCCCTGGAAGGCCAAGTCGCCAACCGTCCGAAGCGTGGCGAGGCCAGGGCGGTCAAAGCCGCGCTGACCAGCGCTGACACCGCTGCACAGGAGGCGCTGCTCGTTCCACTCTTCGAAAGGTTCCCCAACGTCCAGCTCGAGGCAGAAGAGGACACGCCTTCTGTTGCACTTTTCACGAATTCGAGTGATTCGCTGGTGGTGATCGACCCGATCGACGGGACGTTGCGATTCTACCTGGAGGCTGGCGGACCCTACGCTGTGATGATCGGGCTGGCGATCGCGGGAGAATACGTGGCGGGCCTGGTCGCGCTCCCGCGCGAACAGCTGTGTTTCCATGGGGTGCTTGGCCGAGGCGCAAGCTCCATGACGGGAACGGGCCCCGAAAAACCGATCCAGAAAGTCGAAGCTGACGGGAACCGCATATTGGTGTCACATGACCTCCCCAGCCCCGCAGTAGCCCGCCTGCGTGATTGTGGCTACGAAGTCTGCCCCGCCTCTGGGGGCGCCATCTCCGTCGCGCCGCTGATTCCCGGCGTGAGAGCCGGACTTCGCGTTGCCCGCCACAACCCCGAAGGCATCAGCGTGCGCGGGCGCATCGGTGCGATGATCTCGCGAGAGGCTGGTCTGGCTGTTCGAGGCGTAGCCGGCGCTTTTCCCACTGCGATTCGAGAGCCTGCCGACGCGTTGCTGGTCGCCTGCGATCCCGTAGATCTGGCGAATCTCGAGTCGGCGCTGGACGCGACCTGAGCGGTCTCACATCCCGCAGCCGCTGTGTGACATAATCACCGTCGATGGCGAGCCCCGAAACCAGCATGGTCGATATCCTCCGGGAGTTCTTGGAGGCGCAGGCGTCGCTTCAGCAGCTGACGAGCCGTTTCGAACGCGATGAGCTGAGCTTCGCGGAACTGCAGAGGTTCGTCGGCGACAATGACGATCGCGTGCTGTTCCGGCTGAAAGAGAAATGCCACGCGCTGTTCCGGCCCGAGGTGGGTGGCGCCGAGCCCTCGCGGGTCAGGGAGGTGCTGTTCGACCTGGCAATCGGATCGCTGTTTCACGAAGCCATGAAATTTCGCGAGGACTTCTATCAGCGGGAAGTGTATGGGCCACGTGTCCGAAAAATCCGTACGGATGCCGGCACCGAAGCAGAGGAGCTATTTCGACAGTTCGAACGACTCCTTTCGGCGGTCTCGGGTCGTTTGGGCGAAGGGCTCGCGCAGACCCAGCTGCTGATGGATCAGAGCTGGAAGCAGCTTCGGGTATTGCTCGCCGATCAACCCGATCCTGGCTTCACCACGCGGTTTCTCATCGAACGACACGCACTTCTGGATCAGCTGAACGCGCCAGGTCTCGAGGCATTGCTGGAAGAAATCCACACGGATGCCGCGACCGGCTATGAGATTGCCGGACGTTCGTATCTCGCCAGTGGTCACTACGAGTTGGCGCAGGGCGCCTTTGCCGAGGCGATCCGGCGCGATGGCAAGCGGAGTGAGGTGCAACTGCTCTCGCTCTACGCGAGTGCGATGTCTGCGTACCTGGCTGGCCGATACGGCGATACGGTGAACGGCCTGGCGGAATGGATCGAACGCCGAGACTCCGGGGCAGAGGTTCTCGACGAAATTGCGATTGCGGCCCTATCGAGCCTGAATCAGCTCGTCGATGGCGAGGATCGGGAAGACGTAATGGCTGAGTCGCTGGTCCTGCTGGAGAAGCTGCGCGGTTCGTCTCCGGACCCCGATAGCGCTACGCCGCAATAGAGCGCGGGCGGTTTCGCAGATAGATCCAGCCGCCGAGTCCAATCACCACCAAACCGGCACCAATCCACTGGGGTTCTGTCATGCCGGCGGCGACCTGCTCGTTGACACGCCAATGTTCGATCACGATCCGTCCCAAGCCATTCAGTGCGAGATACTCGCCAAACAGGAATGGACTCTTCTTGCGACGTGCCCACAAGAACCAGGCGACCGGTAGCAGCCAGGCGATTTCGTAGAGCTGGGTTGGGTGGACCGGCAGAGTCGTCGGAGGCGCACCGTTCGGAAAAGCGACCGCCCAAGGGACATCGGTGACCTTTCCGTAGTCGTCTCCGACCAGGAAACAGCCGACACGCCCGATCGCTTGCCCCACAGCACCCGCGACAGCGGTGCAGTTCGCAAACACCAGAACAGAAATACCGTGAATGCGGCAGCCGATCGCACCCACCACAGTGGCCATGATGAGCCCGCCATACCAGGTGATTCCGTCACGGGCGAACAACAGTTCGCTGATCGGTCGGTCATAACGGATCGATACGTCGATCGCGTAGTAGAGCTTCGATCCGAGGATGCCACCGATGATCACGTAGATCAGGATCGTGGTCGCTTGTTCGGGGTCGAGCCCCTCCTCAGCCATTCGCACACCGGTGATCCACGATCCGACCAGGAATGCCGTGGCGAGCATCAAGCCAAATGTGCTGACGGTGTATCCAAATACAGTAAAGAGTTCGGGATACATGCGGGATCGCAGCCTACGCAAAGGAGGTAGCCCGAGCAACCGACGCGGGAACGTTTACGTCGAGCGCGGAGAGGTTCTCGCAGCGTTCCACCGGCCCCGGTCGAGCCCAGACTCAGCGATCGTGACGGACCGGTCTCGAACTGGCTAGCGGTGTGGCAGCGTGACGTGAAACGTCGCTCCGCCACCGCTCCGGTTCTCGAGCCAAACGCGACCGCCGTGGGTTTCGGCGACTTTCCTGACAATGGCCAGCCCGATTCCGCTGCCGCGCCTCCCGTCCGACGCCGGGCTCAGGCTCTGGAAAACGTCGAAGACGCGTTGGTGATCGACGTCCGCGATGCCTCGCCCTCCGTCGCTCACGGTGATGTGGTGATGGTCGGCCTGATCGGTGACCGTGATCTGGATGAACGGATCATCGCATGGACCCATGTGATCGATCGCGTTTCCGATCAGGTTTGAAAAGACCTGGTACAGCCGCGTGCGGTCGCAGTAGACCAACGGGGGGTCGATCGGAAGCAGCAGCCGGACCTGGCCGGCATCGAGACGGGGCTTGAGCTCGGCATGGAGCTGGCTGAGTACCGTCTTCGGGTCGACGAGCGATTTGCGTTCGCCTGATTGTCCGATCCGCGACAATTCGAGCAGATCGTGGATCAGATCTTCCATCGTTCGGCCAGCCTGCTCGATTCGGTCGATGAAGTGCAGGCCGGTATCGTCGAGTTGGCCGCCATAGTCCTGACGCAACAACCGAGAAAATCCCAACAGTGCGACCAACGGCGAGCGCAGATCGTGAGCGAGTGCGTGTACGCAATGCTCCAACTCGGCATTCTTGCGTTCGAGTTCGGCGACCATCGGATGCGGTTCGGCGACCTTTCTCAGGCACAGCACGGTCCCCGCGAACTTCCCGTCGGCGTCTCGTCGGGCGCGAGCGGTCGCTGCGACATTCACGCCTTGCCCGCTGCTTCCCACCAACGTGAGTTCCCACTCGCCCACGTCTCCATCGGCTCCTTCTGCACACAACGACGACACCAGACGGTCGAGATCGTTGGCGTTGCCGAGCAGCGCGGCGACCGGAGTATCGATGATCTCTTCGGGCGAGTGCCCCAGCAGTCTCTCGATCCCTGCGCTCGAGCGGACAACGAAACCGTTCGTGTCGATTGCCAGCAGCGCGTCGGGCGCATCGTCCAAAATCGCGGACCGGTCGTCCATCTCGCTACGAGAGCAGTCGCTCGAATCGCTCGCGCGTCGCGCGATGACCACGAAGAACGGTCGATCTTCGACCGGTGTCGACATTGGCAACATGTTGACTTCGACTGGAACCGAGTCGCCGGTCGCACCGATCGGGAGGTCGACCCGGATGTTGGACAGATGTCCGTGCGTTCTCAGTTGTGATCGCAACGAGAAAACCTGGTCGGGTCTGGGGAGTTTCGGCAGCTGTGGAAGAATCATCTGGGCGTCGAGGCCCACGCGAAAACCGCCGCCGTCGGAAAGCTCCAGGAGTCCGTTGCTGACCCAGAGAACCTTGCCGTCGAAGTCGGTGACCAGAACCAGATCGTACACCCGGGCCAAACCCTCGAGCAGGGTTACGGACGGAATGCGATCGATGGTCTCGGGCTCGCTGCTTTGTTGGAGGTTCATAGTTGAAGCTCCATACGTCGGTATACACTGGATGAGGTCTGCGGGATTCTGGTACTGCACTCGGTCCTTTGCACTCGGGACCTGTTCGGTATCGAATCAGTTCGATTCACTTCTGGTTCAGCCTCAATGCGCTGTCGTAGCACTGAAGCACTCAAGTGTTTCGAAACCCAATGGGTTGCTCCTGACTCCCCCCACCCCGGAAACCGCCGAAACCTTATCACCCTGAATTTCCCCAGGTCAATGAAAGTTTCCGCGATGGCGAGAATCCTGGAGAGCCGAATTCGAACAGGTGATTGAATCCATGATGGATCCGAATCTCAGCCTCGACTATGGTATCCGCTTGGGATGAGGGGCCGTTGGATCTGCTTGGAATCTAGCTGGAATCTACCCCGGGGGGGGAATTTTCCGTCGGAGACGCCGCAGCGTAGAATGCCAACAGGTCGCGAGACTTGCCGATCCCTTTCACACTTCACCGATCAGTTTCACCAGGACGCGCGGGGCGTGACACGATGAATCGATTCGGAATTCTGGTGCTGGCTCTATGCAGCTTCGTACTGATATCAGGCAAGCCGGAGCCGGCAGGAAAATCGCTCGCCCGCAGCGCGCAGGACGGCACCACCAGGCTGCAGCCGTTCCTTGAGCAAGCCCCCAGCCCTGAATTCGGCGTTGGAGATGTCGCGCGATTTTTGGAACAAGCGAATCCCGCGTTGACGGCCAACGAGATTCGCCGAACGTCGGTCGCCATCGTGCGAAACAGCCAGAAGTACGGTCTCGACCCGGTTCTGGTCACGCAGGTCCTTTGGGTAGAGAGTGGAGCGCGTCCTTGGGTGCGAAGCCCGTTAGGCGCGATCGGTTTGATGCAGGTCATGCCGCACATGGCCAAACCGTTGGGATTGGCCGGGAGTCTGGCTTCGATCGAGAGCAACATAGAGGCCGGTTGTTGGATTCTGTCGGACAACATCCGTCGGCTCGGAGAAGAGGACGGAATCTCAGCCTATTTCTGGGGCTCGAATATTCGAGGGGTCGTGTATCTGGAGCGCGTCAGGAAGGCGAGAGCTGCGGTCCGCGGACTCGCGGAATCTTGAAGGCGAGTCGAGCGCCCGGTATCCGACGAACCGAGTTCCACATCCAGGGTGCCAGTGGACTTCGATTGTTTCGCCGTTCGTGGCTCCCGGCGGATCCCAAGCGATCGGTCGTCCTCGTTCACGGCTATGCCGAACACAGCGGCCGATACGAATACGTAGCCGCGCACCTGGCAGCGCAGCAGTGCGCCGTTCACGCCTACGATCAACAGGGTCACGGTCGCTCCGACGGCACCCGCTGTCACGTTCGCCGCTTCGATGAACTTCTCGACGACCTCGATGCGATCGTGTCGGAGGTTCGCCACGGACGCCCCGATCTGCCCGTATTCATCGTAGGACACAGCATGGGGGGCCTGGTCGTAGCGTCCTACGCATGCGAGCGAAGCCCGCAGGTGGCAGGTGTGGCAACGTCGGGCGCGGCGCTGGCGCTCTCGGGTGATTTCTCCCGGGCGAAGCTCTTGGCAGCTCGCCTGCTGCGTCGCCTCGCGCCGAAACTCGCGATGACGAGCGACCTCGATCCCAACGCACTGAGTCGTGATCTTCGCGTCGTACAAGAGTATCTAGATGACCCACTCGTTGGTTCCAAGCTGACTGCATCGCTCGGGGCCGAAATGATCGCTGCGATCGAACGGACATCGCGCGCGGGCGCCGAGGTCGCAGTTCCCATGCTGATGATGCATGGCGAGCAGGACACGCTGTGTCCGGTCCGGGGAACACTCGACTTCTACGAGCAACTCAACGTCTCCGGCAAGCGTCTGCACACCTACGCAGGGCTTCGCCACGAGATATTCAACGAACCCGAGCGGGACGTCGTGTTGGGTGATCTGGCGGATTGGATCGGCCACATCCACAGTGAGCTGTCGTGACGCTCCTGGCCGTCTACACCCAGCCAGCTAGAAGAGGATCCGATGGCGGATGAGCCCCTGTCCCATGTGGACGAAAAGGGTCGCGCACGCATGGTCTCGGTCGCCGGCAAAGCGATCACCCACCGGACGTGTGTCGCCCGAGGCGAGGTGCGAATGGCGTCTGAAACGCTCGCACGGATATCCGAAGGAACGATTCCCAAAGGAGACGTGTTGCTCACGGCACGGCTCGCCGGGATCCAGGCAGCCAAGCGGACCGATCAATGGATTCCGCTGTGCCATTCGTTGCCCCTCGACGGAGTCGAGGTTTCGCTCCAGCCCGATCGCGAGGGATCTCGAGTCGTCATCGAGGCAAGCGTCGAGACGCACGCCCGAACGGGCGTCGAAATGGAGGCGCTGGTGGCGGTCGCTGCGGCCGGGCTGACGGTCTACGACATGTGCAAAGCGATCGATCGCGCCATCACCATCGGCGAGATCCAGTTGGTCCGGAAGAGCGGTGGCAAGAGCGGCGAGTGGACACGGGGTGGCGAGGGCTGAAATCTGGCAGCAAGCGCAGCGGAAACGTTCAACAAGTGCAGCAACGCCAAGCCGCCCATGTCGGCAAGAAATGTCGGCAAGAAATGTCGCCAAGAAATGAAGCCAACAACGACGCCAAAAATGACGCCAAAAATGACCGAACCGGATCGAACCAACGACGCAGAGCCGGTGTCGAAACCGTTCGATGACTACGTCCAGCTGCGAAGCAATCGGGCCGATGACAGCGGGTTCGGCCGTCTCGGGTCCCGCACGACCGGCAACCGGCAGGGTTAGATCGTTGGAAAGCGGTAGCTATCGCGAGATCGACCCTGACGGTGAGTTGGTCGCCAGATGGCAGGCAGGCGACGCTCAAGCGTTCGAGCAGTTGATCCGGCGGCACGAGACGCGTGTTTTCCGGCTCCTGATGCGGATGCTGGGAAGTCGTGAGGAGGCCGAGGATGTCTCGCAGGAGACTTTCTTGAGCCTTCACCGACACGGGCACAAGTTTCGCCATGACGCCCGCTTCTCGACCTTTATCTACCGGGTCGCCGCCAATGCGGCCTTGAATCGACGACGGACGCTCGGCCGGAAGAATGCCCGGATACGGCAGCTCCAGGCTCGAAACGCCGCGGGCGACGATCTTCCGTCCTCGCCGCGCGATCCCGAGTCTGCTGCCAGTGGAGTCGAGGCCCAGGCCAGTGTCCAAGAAGCGCTGCTCCGACTTCCCGCCGATCTCCGTATGGCAACCGTGCTCTACGATATCGAAGGCTTGTCGTACAAGGAGATCGCGACCGCGCTGGAAATCCCCGAGGGCACTGTCAAATCGCGAATTCATCGCGCGCGAAGTGCTCTCCGCGAACGCCTCAAGGGATTGGTACAAGCTGATATGGAAGGAGATACCCCGTGAATTGCGTCCAGGCATGCGCCCTGCTTGGCGATCACTTGGAGGGCGATCTCGCCCTTCCGGTTCGCTCCGAGATCGACGAACACCTGAACCAATGCGCAACGTGCAAGCGAGAGCTGCGTGAGCTGCGCTCGACGGTTGCGCTGCTGAGGTCGTTGCCGACACCTGAACCACCGCCGCGTCTGGTAGCGGACGTGATGGAGCGAATCGACTCCGGGCGGACGCGTGTCGCCCGGTTGCCGGTCGGGTTTCGTCGCGTATTCGACCCGCGCTTCGCGGTTCCTCTCGCGGCAGGTATCGCCGGGGTGGTGCTGTTTGCGACCATGAATGGTGGTCCAGGCAACGGTGGTGTTACCGAAACTGCTTTGGTTGCATCGACCGGTTCGTTGGTGACGCCGGGAAGTCCCTCTCTCGAAAATCCCATCGCCACCAGCCG
>JAJDAM010000612.1 GCA_029261905.1 Deltaproteobacteria bacterium | reverse complement strand
ATGCATGCGGGACGACGAGGGCAACTGGCCGTGCGAGGCGTCTCCAGCGCCGCCCACGTCGGAACCGGCAACGCCGGCGGTCACGACTTTCGACCGCAAACTCGAGCGACCGATGCGGGACCTCGCCGCTTCATTGGTCATCGTAGAGTTCGACGTGCCGTTTCGGATCGACGGTATTCATGCAGATCGATTCAAAGGCTCTGGGATCGTGGTGGATGCCGAGGCGGGACTCGTCGTCGTCGATCGTGAAACGGTGCCGGTTGCGATGGGTGACGTTCATCTGGTATTCGCGGCCTCGGTCGAGGTTCCCGGCGAGGTTCTCTACATCCATCCGGCGCACAACCTCGCGGTCGTCGGTTACGATCCAACGCTGCTGGGCGAGACCCCGATCCGCACGGCAGAACTGAAACCGACCTCGCTCGAAAAGGGAGATGAGGTCTGGCTGGTCGGGTTGGGCAACGATCACGAGATCGTGTCACGCAAGAGCCGTGTCGAATCGGTGGCCACCCCCGCATTGCCCTTGACGTCTCCACCGCGATTTCGCGAAAAAAACCTCGAGGTCGTGCTTCTGGACGATTCGCCCTCGACGGTGGGGGGCGTCATTTCGGACAACAAGGGACGCGTTCACGCGCTCTGGGCATCGTTTTCGGCGGGCGGAGGCTTGCCGCCACAATCGTACTTCGCCGGGATCGATGCCAAGCGAATCGAAGAGATGATTGCGCCGCTGCGCGAGGGGCGCAGCGTGTTTTGGCGTTCGCTCGGAGTCGAGCTGCGACCCCTGACGCTTGCCGACGCCCGCGCGCGAGGGCTGTCCGAGCCCGCCGCCCAGAAGCTCGAGCGCCACCATCGCGGCACGAGGCGAGCACTCGCGATTTCGCGCGTCACGATGGGGATGCCGTCGGCGGGGATTCTGCAGGTCGGCGATCTGATCCTTGCAGTCAACGGCGAGACGGTCACGGACTTCGATGAGGTCGAACTCGCATCGCAGGCTTCCAGTGTGCAGGTCACGTTGCTTCGTGACGGCAAAGAACTGACGCGCGATGTCCCCACGGCGGTGCTCGGAGGAACGGGTACCAATCGCGCACTGTTCTGGGCGGGCGCGGTTCTGCAAGCACCTCACCTGGCGATTGCAGAACAGGGTGGGGCGGACCCGTCGGGTGTGTACGTTGCCTGGTTCTGGTACGGATCTCCTGCCAACCGCTACGGGCTCGCGGCCACCCGCAGGATCGTCGCCGTGGACAACGAGCCGATTGCCGATCTCGACGCATTCGTTGCAGCGGTATCCGATCGTCCCGACCGGAGTTCGGTAAGGCTCCGGACAGTGTCGCTCGATGGTCGAATCGACGTCATCACATTGAAACTCGACCTGCAGTTCTGGCCGACGTCCGATCTGAAACGGGGCGACACGGGCTGGACGCGAACGGATCTGCAGTAGCGGAGAAGTTTCCGCAGCCTGCTAGGGCATACCCGCGGGAATCTCTGCCACATCCGAATAGAACCGGTCCAGCGGGTAGCGAGAGCCTGTGAGCTTCGTGCGGCAGTACGCGTGGATGCGTTCGCGTTCGGCGGCGCCGATGTCCTGGTGACGATCGACGCGTCCGCTGGCGAAGTAGGTGCCGCCTCCCATGCTGAAGTAGTTGGGCGCCGTCATTTCGAAATACTCTTCGTTTTCCTTCATGTAATCGAATCGGCTCTTGCGGATGACTTCGCTTCTTTCCTCCGACGAAAGATCCGTATCGAGAAATGTGGCGACGCGGTCTACTTCGGCGCCGAGGTCCGAGAGCATGTCTTCGTAGTGGACGAACAACACATTCGGGCGGTCGATCGACCAATCCCACCATCCCGCGACGTGATCCGGCCAGGCCTGCCACCACATCTCGTCGCTGCAGTACTTGTCGAGGAATTTCGAAGTCGACGGTGCCATCGGCCCCGCCAGGAACTGGACGAAGTCGACGCAGCTGGCGAAGCACGAAACCGGGTGACGGGCGACGTAGACGTAGCGGGCGTCTTCGCTGTAGGGGCACAGACTGGTTGGAAAGTGCGTCTTGATGATTCGCTTCTCGGTGGGGCCGATGCGCGGTGCCTCTTCCATCGACACCGAGCCGATCGACTCGATCCACGGTGAGAGCGCGTACATGTGCCGGTGTCCGCTGTCGCCGAGGTCGCCTTTGCCGTGACACAGCACCTCGTAGACCACCTGCTGCATCCAGGTCGTGCCACACTTCATCTGCGTGGCGACGAAGATGTCGCCGGAGTCGGGCTTGTACCGGGTGGCAGCCTCGAACTTGTACCGCGGGCAGAGCATCGGATTGAACGCCACCCCTCGGAATTTTCGATTGAACGACGGAGCCGGCACGACCTTGCTCAGGGCGGTGACGATCGGCACGAACCAACGCGCTCGTTGCGTGATCTCGCGCTTGAGCTCGCGGCGTGCTGCGATGGGACGCGAAAAATACCGGTTCCCGATCGTTTCGCTGCGAAGCCAGCGCATGGAACGCCAGAGATACAGGCCGGTGCCGATCAGAATCAACACTAGGATCAACACCAAGGCAGCAACGATCAGCGTCAAAATTCGGGCCTCCTCGAGTGGTTTCGTTTACGAGTGCGTGATGCGCGCGCATCCAGACTGTACTGCAGCGGTTCGAAGCCTTGCGATCGTCGAATCGAAGCTGCGGCTGCGGCCTGATCCGAGATTGAGTTATAGTCACCGCGCGCTTGCGGGTACAGAACCGGGACGGAGGAATCGTGCGAGTGGTACGGGTCGGAACCCTCTTCGCCATCGCCATCGCCATGGCAGTCAGCGTCGCTTTCGCCTTTTCCGCCGCCGCCGACACGGTTGCCGAGATCGATTCGTTCGATCACCTCGAGCCCGCGCCCCCTGACGTCGATCCACGCGAGGTCGCGCTTCGGGCGGAGAACTCGCTGCGCAGCGATCGGACCTACATGGCGGCCGCGATGACGATTCGTTCGCCGCGGCTTTCGCAGCCTCGGGTCGTCGAATTCAAATCGTGGGATGACCGCGCGGAGAAGCGCTCGTTCATTCGCATCGAAGCACCTGCCAAGGACCGAGGAGCGGCCTTCCTGAAGCTTCATCCCAACCTGTGGAGCTACGTGCCCCGGGTGGAACGGACGCTTCGCATTCCGCCTTCGATGATGTTGCAGCCCTGGATGGGAAGCGATTTTACCAACGATGACCTGGTGAACGAGTCGAGCACGATCGACGACTACGACCACATGATGCTCGGGATCGATCCGGCGACCAATGGTGTCGAGGGAGCTCGCGCCTACGTGCTGGAGTTCATTCCGCACGAAGACGCGCCGGTGGTCTGGGGGAAGATCGTGACGTGGATTGCGATCGATCACGGCACGCAGTTGCTCCAGAAGTTCTACGACGAAGATGGCGAAAAAATGCGGACGATTCGATTTGCCAAAATTCGAGAGGTGGACGGTCGGCACGTGCCGCACCACTGGGAGGTGACGCCCCACAACAAGGAGGGGCACAGCACTTCGATCGAGATCAGCGAATTCCGATTCGACGAGCCATTCGATGACAAGATCTTCACGACGCGAAATCTGAAGCAGCGCGACTAGCGTGCTGGAACTCCGGCTGGCCTGGCGCAATGTCTGGCGGAATCCGCGCCGCACCGGGCTGACGGTTGCCGCCACGGTTTTCGCGGTCGTTCTGGTGGTCATGTCGGTCGGGATGGCCGCAGGCGTTCACGAAAAAATGATCGAAGACGCCGTCCGGTATGCGTCGGGACACCTTTCGGTGACAGGCGAGGGCTACCTCGAAAATCGTACGTTGGAGCAGTTCGTCTACTTCGATGCCGAAATCGAGCAACGCGTTCGAGATACCGATGGCGTGAAGGGGTACGCGCCCCGCGTCCCGAGTTTTGCGCTGCT
>JAJDAM010000611.1 GCA_029261905.1 Deltaproteobacteria bacterium | reverse complement strand
CCGCCGCGGCAATGTTCGTTGCGGGCGGTGCAGGCATTGCAGCTGCGGACCACCACGAAGGCGATGCCAAGATCAAGTGTGAAGGCGCAAACAGCTGCAAGGGCCACTCCGCGTGCAAGACTGCGGACAACGAGTGCTCGGGCCACAACGCGTGCAAGGGTAAGGGCTTCGTAATGCTCTCGGAGGCCGAGTGCGAGGCCGCCAAGGCCGAGAAATAGCAACGGGCCGGTTGCCGGGGGCGAGCCTCAGCCCGCCCCCGGCGCTGCACACCTCGCACTCCCGTGACACCAGTCGCGGCACCACCCACCCGACACCGAGAACGGACACTGCAGCTGCCATGCAGGACTCTCCCATCACCCGGCCGGCCGCCGCCAGCTCGCTCGGATTCGGCGTAGGACTGCGGCCCGTTCACTTCCCAGTGATCCTGGAGCGCGTAGCCCAACAGCAGCTGCGGATCGATTGGTTCGAAATCATCAGCGAGAACTACATGGTTCCCGGAGGGCGACCTCTGAGGATTCTGGACGAAATCCGATCCCACGTACCCGTCGTCCTCCACGGCGTATCGATGAACCTGGGCTCGACCGACCCTCTCGATGAAGCCTATCTCGAGGGTCTCGCCCGACTCGCGGACCGCGTCGACCCACCGTGGGTTTCGGATCATCTGTGTTGGACAGGGGTTGATGCACACAACCTCCACGACCTTCTCCCCCTGCCCTACACCGCCGAGACCGTCCGACACGTGGCCGACCGCATCGGTCGAGTCCAGGATCGGCTGCGTCGGCAGATCGCAATCGAGAACGTATCGTCCTATCTCAGCTACACGTCGGACGAGATGACCGAGTGGGAGTTCCTGACCGCGATTGCCGAGGAAGCGGATTGCGGGATCCTGCTCGATGTAAACAACATTTTCGTCAGCGCCCACAACCACGACTTCGATGCGTCGCTGTACGTCGATGCCATCCCGATCGAACGGATCTACCAAATCCACCTGGCGGGCCACAGCGTGCAGGGACCGCTGCTGATCGACACCCACGATCATCCGGTACGCGCTGAAGTGTGGAAGCTCTACGAGCGCGTGATCTCGCGGATCGGACCGACCGCTACGTTGATCGAATGGGACGACCGGATCCCCAGCTATGGTGTGTTGGAATCCGAAGCGCTGCTCGCCCGGAGCCTGTGCGAAGACCTGTTGGCGCACGGAGACTCGGAATCGCCCCGAAGCGCTCGATCACCCCAGGTCGGCCAAGAGTGACGACGGCGCTGTCGACGCTGCAGCGGCGGCTGCGTGAACTGATCGTCGCCCCCAGCGGCGTAGCCGCGGCCATCGAAGAACTCGGCGAGCCCGCCGCAGCAGCGCTCGAACAGACCGTCAGGAGCGACGGCAAGCTTTCCGCCATCGGCCGGCTGGAGGTCTACGCGAACGCGTATTTCTACCGAATTCGTGATTGTCTGGAAGGCGACTTCGGAGCGCTGCACGCCGCAATGGGCGGCGACCGCTTCCACAACCTCGCAACCGCCTATCTGATCGCGTTTCCGCCCCGTCACCCCTCGCTGCGCTTTGCCGGCGATCGATTGGCCGAGTTCATCACCGCACACGAGACTGCAGCCCCGTTTCGTTCCAATCCCGATGGGTTGGGCGATCTGGCGCACCTCGAGTGGGCGATCGTGGAGGCATTCGATGCGGCCGACGCAGAGGTCGTCAGCCGAGACGAGCTCGCTTCCATCGATCCCGCGCTCTGGGTCGACTTGCGCTTCGTGTTTCAACCCGCGCTCGTCCGACTCGATCTCGACTACCCGGTGCATCGTTTTCGGCTCGCCTGGGACGCCCAGCAACGGGACGATCCCGAACCGAACCACGATGACGCCCTCGAAGACGCGCTAGCAGAACTAGCGTCCTTCGAGCGCGGCTTTCATCCGATATTGGTCTGGCGAAGCGACGAGCGTGTCTCGTACCGTGGCCTCGAGCCAGTCGAAGCGGCCTGTCTCGATATCGCGCTGGCGGGAGACAGCTTCGGGACTCTTTGCGAATACCTGGCGTCAGAAGTGGGCGACGGCGAGGCCCCGAACCACGCCGCCGCCCTGTTGGCTCGCTGGCAGGCCGACGGACTCATCCGTGGTCTGTCCGCGATGCCCCCGACACAAATCGCACCCTACCCGTAGAAGATCCAACCCAGCGCGTGATGGACGATCGCGAACGGGAGGAAGAACAGCGAGACACCGTGAAAGCCGGCCAGATGCGAGTGAAAACCGCGACGCGAATCGAAGCCGTGATCGCAAGGCGCGCAGTAGTAGCGCGAACTCGCATGGTGGCTGCGGTTGTATCGCGACGCTTGATGCGAACGGTGGCGATCGTAACGGGCATGCCGGTCGCCCCGATAATCCCTTCTATGGTGTCGCCTGTCGCCGCGGTTGTAGTTGCGGTTGTAGTTGCGGTCATGATTCCGGGCATGGTTCCGTTCGTGGCCGCCGCGCGCGTGTCTGTCGTGGCCGCGATCGTAGTCGCCACGAGCATTGTGCCGATCATTGCGATGCTGGCTCGACCCGGCTGATGCCGTGACCGGAACCAGCAACGACAGCGCAATCGAGCCGAGTACTGCTGCGCCGAGGCGTCTCGTGCGAGAGAACGTGCGAATCATGTCTCCTCCTTGTGATCTATTCGATCACCACCCATTGTCTGTCGATCTGAGTCTGTCGATCTGAATCGACCCCCACTCAGACGAGGGGTCGAATCGGAAATTCATTCCAGCCGGCTCGAGAACGTTGAGTCTTCCGGCGTTCTGCGCGACGATCCGCGCTGGCGCCGCTTTGATGGCGCCGGGGATCAGCAGGGTCACCAGTTGGCCGCAAATGGGTGAGAGGAGCGATGACGATGGGCCGCAAAGACAAAAAAGAGAAGAAATCCAAGAAGGACAAGCAGGCACGGCCGAAGAAGCCGACCCTGGCGCGGCGAGCCGACAAACACGTTCTGTACCAGAAATCGGTCCAGGAACCGGACGCCGACATCCCGCTGATTCAGAAAGCGTTTCGCACCGAGTTCGGACGCACGGCACGAACATTGCGCGAGGACTTCTGCGGCACCGCGCTGCTTGCCTGCCGCTGGGTCGAGACTCACCGCAAGAATCACGCGTGGGGGATCGATCTCGACCCGGACCCGCTCGACTGGGGTCGAGAGCACAACCTTGCACGGCTCGAGCCCAGCCAGGCTGCGCGCGTGAAGCTGATCGAAGGAGACGTACTCGACATCGGCCACGAAAAGGTCGACGTCACGGTGGCGTTCAACTTCTCCTACTTTCTATTTCGCCAGAGAGAATCACTGCGAAACTATTTTGAACGAGCCTTTGCCACACTGGATTCGGAAGGCCTGCTGATCCTCGACGTGTACGGCGGCGCGGATGCGCAGCGCACGTGCGAAGAACAGCGCGAAGTCGACGGCGACTTCGACTACGTGTGGGATCAGGACCGCTTCGACCCGATCCACCACCACGCCACCAACTTCATTCACTTCCGGTTCAGAGACGGCAGCGAGATCAAGCGCGCGTTTCGTTACGACTGGCGACTCTGGACGCTACCCGAAATCCAGGAACTGCTCGCGGAAGCCGGGTTCTTCAAATCGACGGTCTACTGGGAAGGCACCGATCGCAAGACGGGAGAGGGCAACGACGTATTCAGCCCCCGCGAGACCGC
Source organism: Deltaproteobacteria bacterium (assembly GCA_029261905.1). Taxonomy (GTDB): domain Bacteria; phylum Myxococcota_A; class UBA9160; order UBA9160; family SMWR01; genus JAJDAM01. The sequence goes on along the minus strand of JAJDAM010000611.1, from coordinate 1,921 downwards.
ACCGGACGATCCAGCGTGGATCGCTTACGTAGTCGCAGCACGGCGCTAATCGGACAATCCGGAATCAGTCAGCCGAGGCGGGTGCTGCGTTCTTTTCCCTGAGTTTCTCGAGCAGGAGTTCCGGGCCTCCGCTGCTGACGACCTCTTTGAACTGGTCCCGGAGGTTCGACACCATACTGATGCCCTCGATCTTGACGTCGATCACCTTCCAGCTGCCGTCGGCGTTTCTCAAGCGATAGTCGAGCTCTGCTCCTTCGAACTGGCCTCCGACGATCGCGGTACGCACGGTCACATGGCCGTTGGATTCGCTGCGATCGCCCTTGATGTTCACTTCGAATTCATCGTACCGGCTCAGCCGGCCGCCATAGTTGTTCGACAAGTACTGCTTGAATAGCGAGACGTACTCGACTTGCTGTTCCTTCGAGAACCGTTGCCAATTGCGCGCCAACACGAGCCGCGACATCGTGGTGAGGTCGAATTTCCCGTAGACGATCTGCTCGATCGACGTCAATCGCTCCTGCTGCGAGAGCGAAGGATTGCGCATGATCACGAGCACTTCCTGGACTGTCTTCTCGACTACGCCGCGAGCGTCCAGGGGCGATTGGCTGCCGGACGTCGAGACTTTCGGCTCCGAAACCGCGCTGGCTGCCGGAATCGAGAGCAACAGAACACCCACGGTCAGCGCCACACCGAAACGCGGAATGGGAGTTTTCCTACTCATCCAGTTCGTAAAGGTCGCCATCGTCCGACTCGCTGTCCTCTTTGTCCAGAACCTGATCTTCACGATACTGTGTATAGGCGTTGCGTTGGAACACGTAGAAGTCCAGCGCGGACTTCCGCTCAGCGGTCAACGTCTCATCGTACAGTGACCGACTGTTGAGCAGGTCCGTGCTGGTGACGAGCGCAGGGACCCAGAACATCGTGAAATACGGGTACACGGCTGCAGCCGAATCCGCGACGCGACCGACCACGTGGCGCGGGCTCGACGGCCCGAGCAGCGGCAAGACCAGATACGGTCCGGGCGGTACACCCCAGTACCCGAGAGTTTGACCGAAATCCTCGTCGTGCGCCTTCAGTCCCAGCTCCGTGGCCGGGTCAAAAAGCCCGCCGAGACCGATCGACGTATTGATCACGAAACGCCCGAGATCCTCCACTGCATAGACGAGTTTTTCCTGGAGCAGATTGTTGATGAAACGAATCGGGAACCGGGCATTGTCGAACAATCGACCGAGAGCCAGCTCGACCTCATCGGGCAAGATGAAATCCCAACCCTTCGCGACCGGACCGACCACATATCGATCCGCACCCTCGTTGAATCGGAAGATTCCGCGGTTGAATCGCTCCCAGGGATCCTTGTTCTCTTCTGCTTCGGCGGATGCAATCCCCGCAAAGAGCAGACAGGCGAGCGCAGCGATTGTCGCAACCAGATGATTCGCATTCGAAGGTCGATCGTTCGTCATGTTCGCTCCTAGATGCCAGAATTGTTCACGAACTTGCCCAGAAGACTCTCCAGAGAGACCGCCGAATCCGTTCGGGAAATCTCGTCTCCAGATTGGAGCATACCGTCCGAACCACCAGGCTCCAGCGCAATATATTTCGCGCCCAGAAGCCCGGCCGTCTGAATGGCCGCCGATGTTTCGTCGTCGAGTTGCAGGGTCGGGTCCAGGTCGAGGACGCAGCGGGCCCGCATGAATTCGTCCAACTTGATCGACTTGACCTCACCGACCTTCACGCCGGCGATCTGTACCGAAGCGCGGGGTTTCAAATCGCCGACCTGATCGAATGACGCGATGAGTTCGAATCCGCTCTTGCCACTGTGGTAGACGCCACCCAGCTGAACGGACATGTAACCGATCGACAAGAGTCCGCACAGCACGAAGCTACCGACGACCAGATCCCGCACCCTGGAACGTTGCATTCT
>JAJDAM010000610.1 GCA_029261905.1 Deltaproteobacteria bacterium | reverse complement strand
TGATCCGGACGATCTCGGTTCGGATCCCCCGCCGTCTCGAATCGATGTCGTAGCCGCCGCAAAATCTCGGGGCGCGATTTCCGACCGGCTCGCTGTTGTGGCGGGCCACCGCCCATGACGCGAGCCGATGAGGCGAAGCTGATGCGGTGAGCCTGGCGATTCTCGCCATAGGCTCCTAGCCTCTAGCCCTGCCGTTGGCTGCATGAACGTTTCTAACCTTCGAATGCGCAAGATCACCGCGGTTCTCGCGGTGTGCTGGGCCGCGATCGCGATCGTGTTGTCCCTGGCGACGCTACGGAACCCCGGAGAGCGCCTCACTCATCCCTTCGTAGCGACGCGCCTGGGTAGCGACGTGGTCCTTTCGAAGGTCACCGAGACGGCAGGCGAGGCCGGGATCCGCAGCGGCGATCGGCTGCTCGCGGTGAACGGAGATTCGATCTCGCGAGTCGCGAGGCGTGGGGTCGGTTGGCTCGAGGCGGACGTAGCCAACGCCTATCTGATCGAACGGCCAGGTGGAGAGCGGTACATTGCAGATGTCGCCCCGGTGTCGTTTGCCGAGGTTCGCGGAACCGCGCCCGCGCTGCTTCATTTCCTGGTCGTACTCGTATCCGGCATCTACCTGGTGACAGGAGGTGCAGTCTGGTGGCTGCGACCCGGTAAGACTGAGGCGTGGGCGTTGGTTCTCTTTTGCTCAGCGATGACCGTGCAGCTGTCGACCTCGATGCAGACCGATGCGATCAGTTGGGCGTGGCCGCGGCTGTTGGTCAACGTTCCGTTCATCGGGGCTGCTGCGTTCCATCTATTCACCAGCTATCCGATAGAGCCGGACTGGTTGGTTCGACACCGACGTATCCAGCTCGTCCCCTACGCGTTCGCGTTCGGGCTGGCGTGTCTGACTTTGGTCGAAGAGCCGTTGAACCTGCCGCAAGGTCTGATGTGGTTCGTCGGTATCGGCTTCACAGTCGCCCTGTTTGCCGGCTCGCTCGTCATCGTCGGAATCGAACGCACCAAGGCCAAAGAGAGTGTCGTGCGCGACCACGCCGATGTGGTCTTCTGGGGCGCGGTGCTCAGCTTCACACCCGTGTTGGCTGTGTTGGCCGCGGAGTGGTTCTTTCACCGACCCTACGACTATTACCTCGCGTTGTTGTGGATGTTCCTCTTTCCGGTCGTGATCGGGTACGGAATTGTTCGCAAGCAGATCTTCGACTTGCGGATGCTGGCGCGCTCCTCGGCCGCGTACGGTGCATCGAGCTTCGCGATCACCAGTGTGTTCGCGCTGTTGATCACGTTCGCCGATGTGCTCGTCTCTTGGCTCGGGATCGACTTCTTGTGGTTCCAGGTCAGTTTTCTGTTCCTGGCGATCCTGTTGTTCAATCCGCTTCGCGATCGGCTTCAGGATCTGGTGGACCGGTTCTTCGACCGCGACCGCGCCTACAGCGATGCCGTTCGGGAAATTTCGGAGGCGATGGTCTCGATGCTGTCGTTGACCGAGATCACGGACCGGATCCTGGTGGCCCTGACCGATTCGATGGGCGTCGAACGCGCGATGGTGTTGCTGGTCGAAGACGAGGGCAAACAGCTGCGTCCGATGAACTCGCGTGGCGATTGGGACGATCGGGCGCTCGACAGCGAGATCCCTTCGGGGCACCCGATCTGGAAGCACCTCTGGATGCGCCGTGAGGAGCTGTCGCGCGCCGATTTCGATGACGAGCCCGATCTCGAAAACCGGGAGGCATGTCGCGACGTGTTCGACTCACTGGAAGTCGAGCTGTTGGTCCCGATCTTGTACGGTGTCGACCTGCTCGGTTGCATCGCGGTCGGTCGCAAGTTGTCCGGAGAGCGGCTCGCTGGCGACGATCGCGTGCTGGTGCGAACGCTCGCGAATCAGAGCTCGGTCGCAATCGAAAACGCCAAGGCTTTCGATGAGATCGCAGGGCTCAACGAAACGCTGGAGGCTCGGGTCGAAGAGCGCACGGCCGAACTGCGCGAGACACAGGCGCAGCTGATGCAGTCCGAGAAGATGAAGACGATCGGCCAGATGGTCGCCGGTGTCGCGCACGAACTGAACAACCCAATCGGCATCGTGCACGCCAACCTGCAATTGCTCGACGAGTTCGTGAAGAAACTCGTCGACGGAAAGCAGCAGCCGGCCGACGTCGAGCGCACCCGCACCGCGATCATCAAGTTGCTGTTACGCGCCAGGGAAGGCACCGAACGGGTCAAGAAGATCGTCCAGGACCTCAGGACCTTCTCGCGGATGGATTCGGCAGAGCTGCAAACTGTCGATCTGCACGAAGAACTCGACCGCACGCTCGCGTTGATGGAGCCTCTGTTCAAGAACCAGGTCAGCGTCGTCCGCAACTATGGCAATCTCCCGCGCATTCAATGCTATGTCGGCCAGCTCAACCAGGTGTTCATGAACCTGTTGATGAACGCCGGTCAGGCGATCGAGTCGGGGGGGACGATCACGATTACGACCCGCAGCCAGGATCACGGCGTCGAGCTGATCTTCGCCGACGATGGGCCGGGTATTCCCGACGATGTTCGGACGCGGATCTTCGACCCGTTCTTTACGACGAAACCGGTGGGTGTGGGCACAGGGTTGGGCCTGTCGATTTCTCACGGTATCGTGGAACGGCACGAAGGTCGCATTTCCGTCGATTCGCAACCCGGGATCGGCACCCAATTCAAGATCGAACTGCCGATTTATCTGCCAGCCGAGGCGGTCTAGTCGTTGCGCAAGAGCAGAAATCCATCGTGGAGGGACTGAAACCCTTTCGGGACGCCGTACTCGCGTGCGCCGATCGGTCCGGTGTCGCGATCCTGTTCGAGGACAGCGCCGTCTCGTATCCCGAATACTGGCAGGCGTGTCGGGAACGGGCCGCCTTTCTGCTCGCGAACCGAAGAGCCGGTCCCCTTCATGTCGGCGTATTACTGGACAATATTCCCGAGTTCCCGATGTGGTTGGGCGCGACGGCGCTTGCCGGGGGCGTCCTGGTCGGGATCAACCCGACGCGCCGCGGTGCGGAACTCGCACGGGATGTTCGCCACACCGATTGCCAGCTGATCGTCACAGAAGGCCGTCACCTTCCTCTACTCGACGGTATCGACACTGGAGTCGATCCCAGCCGGATCCTCGATGTGGAAACCGATGCCTACAGGCGTGCCGTCGCGGCACACAGCGGCGCGTCGATTCCAGATGTGGAAGTGCGCGGAGAGGACACGCTGCTGCTCTTGTTCACATCCGGGACCAGCGGCGCCCCGAAGGCCGTCATCTGCAGCCAGGGAAAACTCAACCTGATCGGACAGAGTCTGATCGGAATCGCAGGACTCGATTCGGAAACGGTTTCGTATCAGGCGATGCCGATGTTCCATTCGAACGGGTTGTTCACCGGCTTCGCTCCGACTCTGATCGCCGGAGGCACAATGGCTCTGCGTCGCAAATTCTCGGCGTCGGGTTTCGTTCGGGATGTTCGAAAATTCAAGGCGACGTATTTCAACTACGTCGGAAAGCCGCTCACATACATACTCGCTACGCCACCTCGCGCAGACGATGCTGACAATTCCCTGAAATTCGTATTCGGCAACGAGGCCGCGGATCTCGACATTTCGCGGTTCGCGAAGCGATTCGGAGTCGAGGTGCAGGATGGCTACGGTTCTACTGAAACCGGTGCTTCGATCAGCCGGACCGAAGGCATGCCGGCCGGTGCGTTGGGCATGGCCGCCGAAGGAACCGTGGTGCTCGACTCGGAAACCGGCATCGAGTGCCCCCGCGCCGAGTTCGACGCAGAGGGCCGGCTGCTGAATGCAGAGCATGCCATCGGAGAGATCGTCAATGCCGCCGGGCGTGCGCTGTTCGAGGGTTACTACCGCAACGACGAAGCCGACGCGGCGCGCATGAAAGACGGGATGTTCTGGACCGGAGATCTCGCCTATCGGGACAAGGGAGGATATTTCTATTTCGCTGGACGCGACTTCGAGTGGCTCAGAGTCGATGGCGAAAATTTCGCCGCGGCGCCGCTGGAGAGAATTCTCGCGCGCTTCGGCGGAGTCGAACTCGCCGCGGTCTACGCCGTCCCCGATGCAGAAGTCGGAGATCAGGTGATGGCGGCGCTCCAGATGTCCGATCCCGACTCGTTCGATCCTGCGGAGTTCGCACGCTTTCTCGGATCACAATCGGATCTCGGAACCAAGTGGACACCTCGTTACGTTCGGCTGACCAAGGCGCTCCCAATCACGCAGACCAGCAAGGTGGTCAAACGCGCGCTTCGATCCGAGCGCTGGGAGTGCGACGAGCCGGTCTACTACCGATCCACTGCGGAACCCGATTCCCTTCGGCCGATGTCTTCCGACGACATCGCGGCGATCCAGAGCCAGTTCGAGCAACGAGGGCGCGCCGTACTGCTCGATTGACGGGCGCTCCGTCCGCGCGACGAGCGCGGGTCCCGATCATCTTCTGATTCTGTATGCTCGCAGGCCCGAAAACATCCAAACGAGAGGTACCCCCATGCGACTCGGTCTGCTCGCCGGCCAGTTCGGCCCCAACATCACGATCAATTACGACCTGATCCTCGAGGCTGAACGCCTGGGCTTCACGTCGACCTGGACCGCGGAAGCGTATGGGAACGATGCGATCGTGCCGCTCTCGTTCATTGCAGCGAAGACCACGAAGATCGGCTTGGGGACCGCCATCATGCAGATGCCCGGCCGCACTCCGTCCATGACCGCGATGACGGCGATGACGCTCGACAAGCTTTCCGGCGGTCGCTTCACACTCGGTATCGGGCCGTCGGGGCCGCAGGTCGTCGAAGGTTGGCACGGTGTCGAGTACGGGCGACCGCTGACCCGCACCCGCGAATACGTCTCGATCTGCCGCAAGATCTGGGCGCGGGAAGCTCGGTTGGAGCACAAGGGGTACCACTACGAGATTCCCTACATGTCCGAGGGAGCGACCGGACACGGCAAGGCGTTGAAGAGCATCCTCCACGGGCGTGCGGACATGAAGATCTACACGGCGGCGATCAGCCCGAAGGGCCTGGCTTGCGCGGGGGAGGTCGCCGACGGTGTGTTCCCCGTCTGGATGGATCCGGAGCAGCCGGATGCGCTGGTTCCGTTCATCGAGGAGGGGATCGCCAAGAGCGGCAGCAAGAAATCGCTCGCGGATTTCGATATCGCACCGTTTGTGACGACCATCCTGGGTGACGACATCGATGCGTGTCGGATGCCGGTCAAGGGAATGTTGTCGCTCTACATCGGCGGCATGGGCGCGCGTGGGCACAACTTCTACAACGACTACGCAAAGCGCCTCGGCTACGAAGAGGCCGCCGAGAAGATTCAGAATCTCTATCTCGACGGCAAGAAGCAGGAGGCGATGGCTGCCGTACCCAACGAACTCGTCGATTCGGTCGCGCTCGTCGGACCTCGAGACCGAATCATCGATCGAATCGGTGCCTGGAAGGATTCACCCGCATCGAATCTGCTGCTGGGTGCCGGTCAACCGGAAGCGTTGCAGTTGGTGGCGGAACACGTCCTCTAGGCTGCCAGGCACTCGAGATCAGGTGTTCGGATCGAACGCCAGAATTTCGTCGGCTGAATAGCTCTCGGGGGGGAATCCCCGGTCGGCGGCGCGTTCTAGCGCCGCGAGAACTTTCGCGTTCATCGGCGCTGGCACCGCCTGTGCGAGCGAAAGTTCGAGGATCTGCCGATGGTACCCATCGGCCTCGACCGGATCGCCGCGATGAAGAGCGCTCCAGACCTGGTTGTACAGCGGCAGGGATCGCCTACTCGTTCCACGCTCGAGGGCTCCCCGCTGGAACACGATCTCTTCTTCGAGGGACCGATCGCGACCGTCACAAGACGCGACGACCAAGCCCGCGGCCCGAGTGGCGGTGAGTGCCTCCTCCAGCAGGGTTGTCTTGATTTCAACGAAAGCGGCAGATTCGTGGTCCTCCCGGCGAATCAACGCGTTGGGTGCACTCATCAGATTGATGCATAGCTTGAGCCATTTGTCGTGTTCGATTTCGTCCGAGACGCCGACATCGTAACCGGCGCCTGCAAGCTGCTTCGCGAGTGTCACCGCCGCATGCTTCCCCGATGGATCGCTCCCGCCGATGATCATCCGACCCGCACCCGCGGTGACCACCGAATTCGGCGAGCGGCGCGTGCAAGTCTGGCGGTACACGGCACCGAGCACTGTCGGATGGACGGCCTCGATCATCCTCTGTCCGATCAGACCGTTTTGAACGACGGCGACCGGGCAGCGCAGACCGAGATCTCCCAGCCTCTTGGCAACGGCTTGGGTCTGCTGCGTTCGAACGCAGAGCAGGATCGGGCCCGCGCCGAGGCGCTCAGCTGTGAATCGCTCGCCCACGACGGCGGCAGCACGGACATGAAATCGCTGCAGTGATCCGAGGTCTTCGAAGGCGACGCCTTCGCGCTCGATCAGATTCGCGCTGTCGCTATTGCGACACACGAACAAGACTTCCTCTCCTGCATGAGCCAATCGGGCTCCGACCACCAGCCCGACGGCGCCAGCTCCCCAGATCGCAATGCTCAACGCCGCTGGCCCAATGTGACCTCGAAGGTCATGCGCTCGCGATCCCGAATCGCGACGATCTCGATTCTCTGACCGGGGCGCGCCGCAAACAACAGCGCCGCATATTCCTCCAGGTTCGCGATCTCTGCGCCATCGAATCCGACGATCCGGTCGCCGCCTCGCAAGCCGGCCCTTTCGGCCGGACTCTCTGCTCGAACCCCCTGCAGCAGGACTCCGCGCTCGCCCATCCCACCGAAATCTGGAATCGTACCGAGGTATGGACCGTATCCTCCGCCCTCGCCTTTGCCTGGTGGCGCCGCGGCGATGACTTCCGGGCGCCCATCGGCGTCGAGCAACTCGCGAACCACCCGATACACCACGCGCAGTATGTCCGCTTCGCCGCCGGCGTTGATCGGGCCGACATCGTCGTCGGGGGTGTGATATTCGCTGTGGCTGCCGGTGAAGAAGAACAACACCGGAACTTTGCGCGCGTAGAAGCTCGTCTGATCAGAAGCCGAATAGCCGCCATCCGACAACTCGGCGCGTACCGGGACCCCGCGAGCAGCGCGTTTCACCAAGGAAGGGAACGCGTCGGACGTTTCGATCCCGAACACGATGAGCTTGCCGTCGCGCAGACGTCCGATCATGTCCATGTTGACCATCGCGACGGTGTCCTCCATCGCGACCGGCGGCTGGCGCACGTACTCGGCCGATCCCACCAATCCGGCTTCTTCCCCCGCGAACGCGGCCAACACCAGAGTGCGCCGTCCCGGAGGCTGCTTGCCGAAGGCTCGCGCGAGCGCCATCAGCCCGGCGGTACCGGAGGCATTGTCATCGGCGCCGTTGTGGACCTCTCCCCGGCGCGCGGGTGCAAGCGAGCCGAAGTCGCCACTACCGAGTCCATCGTAATGCGCCCCAACGACGACGGCCTCGTGACGAAGCTCCGGGTCCGTCCCCGGGCGAATCGCCACGACGTTCGCAACGGTACTGACTTGCCTTTCGACAGCCACGTCGACCGTGAGATTCGTCGCCTCGAGCCGCATGGACATCGGTTGGCCGGTGGCGTCGATCTGCTTTTGAATTTCCGAAAGCGTGGGTCCAGAGGTGGGGAAGAGCTGTTCCGCGATCGCACGGCTTACACCCATCGCGATGACGCCACCCGCCTGCGTGGTCGGATTGTTCGACTCGTTTCCCGCGTTGCCTGGAAGATCGGGGGCATCGGCCAGCGACGGGACCAACAACACGGCTGACGCACCGTGCTTCTTCGCGTTGGCAAATTTGTAGGTGCGCCTCAGAAACGACGGGCTGGAGCCCTTGTTGGCGAACTCGATTGCGGGCCGGTCTGCGATCACCAACACGATCGCGCCCTCGACATCGATGCCCGCGTAGTCGTCGTATCCTTGTTCGGGTGCCGTGATCCCGTATCCGGCGAACACGAGATCGCCGCTGATGCTGCCGTTCGCACTCGATACGAATGCGTCGAAATCGGTGCCGCGAACCAGGGGCCTGCCGGCCAGTTCGAGACGTGCATCGACGACCTCGACGGAGCTGGGCATCTCGAATCGCGCGAGAAACGATCCGTCGTCGCCACCGGGTTCCCAGCCAGCGTCGCGAAACTCGGACCCGATGTAGGTCGCCGCCTGCGTGAGGCCTACGGAACCGACACCGCGTCCTTCGCGCGCATCGTCGGACAGCCAACGGATGTCAGCTTCGATCGCGGTGGCGTCGAAAGGCGGCGAGGCAGGGAGTCGTCTGGCCCAGGGCAACTCCCCGGCACAGCCGACCGAGACCCCCATCATGACGACTACGGCGTTCGACCAGGACAATCGCATCGCGGCGATCATAGACGAGAGCAGGCAGGCTCGGTCGTGGTTTATTCGGTGGCTTCTAGTGGTTTTCGCACCAGTGTTGGACGGATCGCAGGCGCGCATCGATCAGATCCGTGGTCAGCTTCCTCACCTCGAAGCGGTCGAGTGCTCCACCGACGACCGGGATCGAATTCGACGCCGTCATCTTCAGACTGACGCGAGTCCGCGACGCGTCCGTGCGGTCGGGATGCAGCGAGTATGTTTCATCGAAGTGAAACAAGCCGAGAAGGAACTCGGATTGCAGACGCTGCTCGACGTCGAGTGCTCGAATCGTCTGCGTGGCCATGACTTCTACCGAGCCCATCGCATAGCGCCAGCGAGAACGCTGTCCGATCTGCGGGTATCCCGGTGCGGGTTCGACCAGCGAAACGATCTGGTCGTTCCAACGAATCAACTCGCTGGGCGTGGTGAGCGCGCGCCATATACGTTCCCGACTCGCGCCGATCGCGGTCGACATTGCGCTGGTGATCACGAGGGACCGAGACCCATTCGCACGTCGTCAGCATCGTGCGCAAATTTCGATTGTGCAAGGTGCGATTTCGCGACCAGCGGCCAGCCATGCTGTTGATCGGCGCAACTCACATCGACCGGCGTGATGTCCATCTACGTGCTTCTACCCACCAGCACACTCTTGTCGATCCCTAGGACCCCCCGACGCCGTACCGATCCCTCAACGACGCATTCGCGTCCTCCGCCGAACGCAGCCGGGTTGCGAGTACTCGGAATATCTCGAAGGAGATCTCGGGCATCTGGAGCAGCAGCTCGCGCAGGCTGCTCCC
>JAJDAM010000609.1 GCA_029261905.1 Deltaproteobacteria bacterium | reverse complement strand
GATTCGAACCCCCGACCCTTGGTTCGAAGACCGATCCAGACGTAAGCGATGACGGCTACTTACGTTTCGTGCGTTGCAAGCAGCGGCAGGGAGCGGCACTGGGCTGCACCGAATACGGCTCCCGGCTCTATCCGGCTCTAGATACGAGAGGCAAACGCTGAACTCTAGGCTTGGATCTACTCGCTCGACTGTTTCCCGTCAGCGGAATTCGGACACTTGAGGGCTTTGGGCTGAGAGACACTTCATGGGGTTTTGGGGCCCTGAGGAGAGTCCCAACATGACGAAGAAGAAGCAGTCCACTGAAGCAGCGGTGCGGGAGATCCGCCGCCAGACGCGAAGGAAGTTCGCGCCCGAGGAGAAGGTCCGGATCGTTCTCGAAGGGCTTCGCGGTGAGCTGAGCATCTCGGAGCTGTGCCGGCGAGAAGGCATCGCGGCGAACCTCTACTACCGCTGGTAGCAAGGACTTTCTCGAGGCGGGCAAGAAGCAGCTGGCCGGCGGCACGGTTCGCGAAGCGACCAGCGATGAGGTCAAAGAACTCCGTGCGCTGCTACTTGCACTTTCACGTACGTGACCGACGGGCGTGCCCACCGCGTGGCTTCCTTCCGATTCGCTCTCCCGCTTCTCGAAGATCCAGAAGCACGCACGGACTCCGGGCACGGGTGCTGCGGGAGCTGGCAGCGCCTTGGTTTCGATCAGCTGTCGGGTCGACGCTTTCGCCACAGCGCGATCCCGCCCACGACGAGCACCTGGACCGTCAGCAGCGCTAGGCCCATCGGCGCAACGCTCGGAACGGCGGCCTCGCATCCGGGGATTGGGTCGTTCGCGCAGCCCGTGATGGCGTCGCAGCTGTCGGCCGTGCAAGCGTCGCCGTCATCGCAGTCCAGCAGCGCGCCCGCCACGCAGCTGCCCGATCCGTCGCACTCGTCGACGGTGCACTGGTCGGCGTCCAAGTTGCAGGGCGTCCCGGACGCCGCGTCGGGATTGGCAACGCAGGCGCCGGTGCCGGGGCTACAGCTCTGCCCTCCGTCACACTCGTCCGGTAGCTGACAGCTCACCTCGCTCGCAAGCACGCAGTTCCCCGCCCCATCGCACTCGTCGATGGTGCACAGGTCACCATCGTCTTCGCACGACGTGCCGGCGGGCACGCCGGGTAGGGGATCGCAGGCTCCGGTGCCGGAATTGCAGAACGCCCCTCCACCGCACACAGGGTGCGGCGCGTCGCAAGTCACGTTGCCCAGACCGATAACGCAGCTGCCCGCTCCATCGCACTCGTCGATGGTGCACAGATCAGCGTCGTCGTTGCACGACGCGCCCGCGACTTCGTATTGGCATGTGGCGGAGCAACAATCACCCCCGATGGCATTGCCGTCGTCGCAGTCTTCACCACTCTCCACCGTGCCGTTTCCGCAGATGGACTGCGCGGCCGCCTCCGTCGAGGTCGACCACACGCCGAGCAGCGTCACGAACAAGACCGTGAGCATGACCGAGGTACTCCGCGGATCTTCGCTCAGCCGACGAGCTGCGTCTGCCATCCGTTCATCTCCTCGCAATGCAGTCCCGACCCCACTCACGCCCCGCCATACCCATACGCAAGCACCGTGCCATCGCGAGCCGCCAGTCGTCGGCAGCCGTCTGTCCGCAAAGAGGGCCGACACTGTCGTCCGTGATCACAGCCACTGGAGCGTGACTTCGGACATCGCCTCGGCCCTGGTCCGCACTGAAACTTCGAGCGACCGTTCGTCGACGTCGGCCGGGATCCAGATCGTGAACGAGGCCCGGTTCGACGGCATCCACAAAGCGATACTGACGAGGGCCGAAACTGAGCCCTCCGGCGGGTCGCTAGCCGAAGCCGAGGTCGATCCGGATTCGGAGGCGAGCGATTTGAATACTTCAACCCAGCTGATTTCGATGGCCCCACGGGACATCGAACAACTGGTCAGAACTGGGTCAAGCTCAGGCCGGAGAGGAGCTACCCCTTGATTTCAATCGCACGCCGGGAGGGATTCGAACCCCCATTCCCTTCCCTTCGCTCATACGATCTGCTCGCTACTCGCTCACAGATCGCCCTCAGGTTCGCGGGCGAGCTTCGCTCGCCATGCGCATCGCCAGCAAAGCTGGCTCGCGAAGCCTGAACGTACCCGTGAAAATCCAAATCGTTACGCGATTCCAAGCGGGAACGAACGGGAATAGACGGGAATACGGGCACTTTGTCACAGTAACTGCTCACCGGACGACCGAGTTCATGGGCGGATCGGCAAGAGAGAATTGGCAAAGATTGACAATCTCTGCCACACACGGCAGCCTCAGTTCATGGCAACCACGATGAACATCTCCCTCCCGGAGTCGCTACGCGACTTCGTTGAAGAGGCCGTAGACGCAGGCGGCTACTCGAGCGTCAGCGAGTACATGCGAGAACTGGTGCGCCAGGCAAAGACCGAGAAGGACCTCGAAGACCGCCTTCTGGCGGCCCTCGACAGTTCCGACCTCGGCCCTGTTGGCCCAGAATTTTTCGAAGGGCTCAAGGCGCGAGCGAAGAAGGCGGCTCGAGGAGGGAAGTGAAATACCCGGTCCGCCGTCGGCTTGCCGCGCAGGAAAGCCTCGAGCGAATCGCCGTACAGATCGCAGAGCACGATCTGGAAGCCGCGTATCGCTTTGTGGATGCGGTCGAAGCGAGTCTCTCTCTGCTCTCCGAAATGCCTGAGGCGGGTCCAAGCTACGAGACTGAGAATGAGGCGCTTGCTGGCCGCATCCGAAAGTGGGTGATCCCACGCTATCGCCGCTTTCTGCTCTTCTACATCTTCGAGAAGGGCGTCGTTCACCTGATCGACGTCGTGGACGGGAAGTCGGACTACGACGTCGAGGACTCGCAGTGACCGTGGTTCGCATTTTTTCTTGTTGCGATGGTCCTGAACGGTGGTGACCCGTGAGCGCCCAGGCTACGAAAGGCGGCACACGTGTCGTGAAGGGCGCCGCGACGCTGATGAAGAAAGCTTCCAGGAAGAAAAGCACGGCTAGAAAGTCTGCGAAGCCCGAGGCAAAGAAGTTCGCTCCGCTCGAAAGGCTTCGTGCAGATGAGTCAATGCAAGTTCTGCTGTCGATGATTCGGCGACACCCGGAGCTTCGGTCTGAGGCTGACGACCTCGCATTGGCACTCATCGAGAACGTTGATGCCGAGAAGGTTGGTTCGGAGCTTGGACAGCGTCTCAGTGAAGTCGACATCTTCGACACCATCGATGCGGAACCTCGGGACGGGCGCTACGTCGCGAACTGGGAGCTGGCTCAGCAGACACTCGACCGTCTCCTCGAGCCCTATCTCGCTGACCTTCAGCGCCGGATCGAACTCGGCCTAAAGGAAGCGGCCCAGTCGACCTGCCTCGGGATTGTCCGTGGCCTCTATCAAGCAAAGGACTGCGCGGGCGACGACTCGCTGCTGACCTACGCGCCTGACTTCTGCGAGAACGAGGCTCACTACGTCGTGGGGCTGCTCGCAAAGCAGAGCGGTCGGCTCCACCGCCGTCGATGGTCTTTGCCGGACGACAGTGGTGGGCTGCTCCCCGATTGGCCGTGGCTTTTCGACTAGCGTGCCCGGAGCAGGAATCGGCGCTGAGGCCGGTATTCTTGCGCGATGAGCGAATTCGAAGAGGACCGCGACTCACTCGTCGAGCGGATCTCGCGAGAAGAGGCTCGACTCGCCCGGATCGAAGCGGCTCGAGGCGAGTCGGAAGAGCGTCTCAGGACGCTCCGAATGAAGTTGACGTCCCCCGATTTCGAAGGTCGCTCGTCGACTCGGCCGCCGATCTTGAAACCACCCACGGCGAACACCGAGAAAGTTGAACTCTTCCGCACTCTCTTCCGCGGCCGAACCGACGTCTTCCCGACGTATTGGCACAATCCGCGGAAGCAGACGAGCGGCTACTCACCAACGTGTTCGAACGAGTGGGTTTCTGGGATTTGCGAGAAGCCGCGCGTCAAGTGTGGGGACTGTCCACACCAGGCCTTCATCCCGGTAACTCAACAGGTGCTTCTCGATCATCTCCAAGGTCGACATGTCGCGGGTGTCTATCCTCTCCTCGAAGACGAGACATGTTGGCTGCTTGCAGTCGACTTCGATAAGGGAGACTGGCAGGAGGACGTGCGAGCGTTTCGTCAGATCTGCGAGCGCTTCGGCCTTCACGCCGCGGTCGAGCGTTCGCGATCTGGGAACGGCGCGCACGTCTGGTTCTTCTTTTCTCAACCGGTACGCGCCACCGATGCGCGTCGGATGGGTTCGTACCTACTTACCGAAACGATGACACGGCGACACGAATTGCCGCTGACATCCTACGATCAGCTCTTCCCGAATCAGGACACGATGCCTCGCGGCGGATTTGGAAACCTGATCGCCTTGCCGCTCCAGCATGCGGGGCGCCGGCAAGGGAACACAGTCTTCTTAGACGAGGACTGGATCCCCTTTTCAGACCAGTGGACCTACCTCGCGTCGATTCCTCGTCTTGCACCGGCAGTTGTCGAGAACCTCGCCCGTGAGGCTTCCGACTTGGGCAGGGTTGTTGGTGTTCCAATGGTCGATCATGTCGACGACGGGGTGGCAGAGCCCTGGCTTCGGCGCTCTCCGCACCCATCCGCTCGACTGGCCGGGGACGGAGCACTGCCGCAGCGGCTACGGGTGACGCTCGCCGCCCGGCTGTTCGTCGAGAAAACGGGCGATTCGCCAGCTTTTTTCAACGAGATCAAGCGGCTCGCCGCATTCCAGAATCCAGAGTTCTATAAGAAGCAAGCAATGCGTCTCTCGACCGCCCTTACACCGCGTGTGATTGGCTGTGCGGAAGATCTGCCGAAGCACATCGCGCTTCCTCGCGGGTGTCAGGCTCCCCTCGAAGAGTTGACGAGCGCACTTGGCGTGGAACTCGCCCTTCAAGACGAGAGAACGGTCGGCGACGTGCTCGAGGTCGAGTTTTGTGGCGTGCTCAGTGCTGAGCAGTCCCGCGCTTCGAAAGCGCTCATCGCAGCGGATACAGGAATATTCGTGGCACCTCCCGGTACAGGAAAGACCGTCCTGGGCATCCATCTCGTGGCGCAGCGTGCACGAAGTGCGCTGATTCTCGTCCACCGGACACAGCTCCTCGATCAATGGCGTGCCCAGCTCGCTCTCTTCCTCGATCTTCCCGAAAAGGAGATCGGACAGATCGGCGGCGGGAAGCGCAAGGTGACCGGGAATATCGACGTGGCCATGATCCAGAGCCTCGTCCGGAAGGGCAGCGTGGCAGACGAAGTCGCCAGCTACGGCCATGTCGTTGTCGACGAATGCCACCATGTGCCAGCAGTTTCTTTCGAGCGCGTGATGAGCGAGGTGCGGGCGAAGTACATCACAGGGCTGACTGCCACGCCGAAGCGGCGGGACGGCTAGGATCCGATTTTGACGTTTCAACTCGGCCCCGTCCGCTGCTCGATCGATCCACGGAGCCACGCGGCGCGAAGTTCGTTCCGCCACGCGCTGATCGTAAGGGAGACGCCCTTCAAAGTGTCGGGAGGAGAATCGGCTCCTGCGATCCAGGCTCTGTATGGTCAACTCGCATCGGACTCCGGTCGAAACGAGTTGATCTTCGACGACATTCTGCGGGCGCTCGACGCGAGGCGTTCACCGCTAGTCTTGACTGAACGGCGAGATCATCTCGACTACTTCGCCGAGCGGCTACACCGCATGGCACGGAACGTGATCGTACTTCGCGGGGGTATGGGAACGAAACAGCGAAGAGCCGCAATCGATCAACTGGCCACGATTCCTCATGAGGAGGAGCGGTTGGTATTGGCGACGGGTCGCTTCGCAGGGGAGGGGTTCGACGACGCGCGGCTCGACACACTCTTCCTGACAATGCCGGTTTCTTGGAAGGGAACCCTCGTTCAGTACGCGGGACGACTACATCGCAGCTACCGCGGCAAGAGCGAGGTGAGGATTTTCGACTATGTCGACTCGCAGGTACCGATGCTGGCGCGGATGTTCGAAAAGCGACTCCGGGGCTACACCGCGATGGGATACAGGCGTCGAACTTTCGATGAGATTGACTGCATGGCAAGCGACTACATCATCGAATACGACGAAGAAGCGATGCGCGCGGCGGACGGAGATCTGTTCTGATGGGCTGCCGTGACCGGATTGTGACCAATTGTGACAACGGCGAGCGAGTGGGTGAGTCACGAGCGCCGGCCAAAGATCGCCACGTTTCTGCGGTGTTAGGCGCTTTTTGGTCGAAAAACTGACTCATGCTAGACGGGAGACCGACCTGAACACGTTCTCGCAACAACACCCATAACTACCTGAAATCAAATGGCACGCCGGGAGGGATTCGAACCCCCGCCCCTTGGTTCGAAGCCTGAACGGAGAGTGAGGAAAACCAAATAGTTACGCGATTCCAAGCGGGAATAATAGGCGGGAATACGGGCACGATTTTGTCACAGTGGGAGCGGTTCTCGGACAGGTGTTCACGCACCCGAATCGCTCCGAGTCATCGATGCTTTGAGCAGCTTCTCAAGAGTCCAAGAGTTCGATCTGTACTCGCATACCGAGAATCTCAGCAGCTCGGGCCAACGTCTTCAACGTCACCGACTGGTTCTCGGGGTCGAGCAGGCGGTCGAGCTGAGCGCGGCTCGTCTTCATTCGGCGCGCCAGCGCTGCCTTGGTGACGTTCTGTTCCTTCATCGCCTGAGCGAACTGCCAGGCGAGCGCCTTCTTCGCCGCCTTCGCGGTGGCTTCCTCGAGGATTCCCTCCTCTTCGAGGAAGTCATCGAGGGAGGAGCCGCGATGCGGGTTCGTCTTCTTCTTACTCATCTTGTTTTCTCCAGCTGTCGCTTGCGGCTCCGCGCAAGCTTCAAGTCCCCATCCGGCGTCTTCTGCGTCTTCTTGATGAAGCCGTGAAGTGCGAAGAGTTCTTCGTCGTGGACACAGACGATCACTCGTGCAATTCGCCGACTCCGCAACGACACCCTGAGTTCGAACAGTCCGCCACCGAGTGCGCGGCAGAGCGGCATTCCGATCGGCCATCCGAACTCGAGATCGGTCAATCGGATTTGTCATT
The DNA here is from genome assembly GCA_029261905.1 of Deltaproteobacteria bacterium. Taxonomy (GTDB): domain Bacteria; phylum Myxococcota_A; class UBA9160; order UBA9160; family SMWR01; genus JAJDAM01. The sequence goes on along the minus strand of JAJDAM010000609.1, from coordinate 3,726 downwards.
GAGTCAGCCCCCCGTTATCCGCCGAGCAATCGCCGCTGTCCCGGGCCCCTTCCCCGAGCGCTCCAATTCAGAAGCGGTGTCGAGCCCGGTATCCTTGCCGCAATGGGCAGCAACGAAGACAACCGCGACTCGCTGATCGGGTACATCTCCCAAGAAGAGATCCGCCTCGCCGAAATCGAAGCGACTCGCAGTGCGGACTTCGTGGATCTGGCCAGAGGTCGGTACGTAATCGGTTTACTTATAAATAAGTAATGGTATTACGGATCGGCCATGAAAGACCAGTTCACAACCGCGTCGACCATCTTCCGCCGTCACGGTGGGATACTTCGCATGTCCGAAGCGATTCGCCAGGGGATCAGCAAGATGACGCTCTACGCCATGCGAGACAGCGGAACCCTTGAGCTGCTGAGCCGGGGCCTTTACCGACTTGCTTCCCTACCAGGACTGGAGGCGCCGGACCTGGTGACCGCGGCGTCCCGAGTGCCGAATGGCGTGATCTGTCTGATCTCCGCACTCGCATTTCACGACCTCACGACGCAGGTGCCGCATGCCGTTGACATCGCAGTTTCAAAGGGGACCGAGACGCCCCGTGTCGATTATCCGCCCATCAACGTCTATTGGTTCTCGGGCAAGGCGTTCAGCGAGGGTATCGAGACACCGACGATCGACGGAGTCACTCTTCGTATCTACAGCGTGGAGAAGTCGGTTGCGGATGCATTCAAGTTTCGGAACAAGATCGGCATGGAGGTTGCGCTCGAGGCCCTGCGAAGCTGGCGAAAAAGGCGTGGTGCCCGAGTTGAAGATCTCCTCACGCAGGCGAAGAACTGTCGGGTGGAACGAGTCATCCGGCCCTATCTGGAAGCGGTCGTATGAGTGGAAATGTCGCGGCTTCTGTCCGTGCTCGACTCACCAATCGGGCCCGTGCGGATGACCGCCCATTTCAGGAGCTCCTTCAGTATTACCGCCTCGAGCGTTTCCTCTATCGACTCTCGAAGTCTGACTACCGCGATCGTTTCGTCCTGAAGGGTCTTTCACCAATTCGCGAATACGACGCCCTATTATGGGCCCCTCATCCAAACCGGGGGGCCTGACTTCGTGCGATCTCTGCTTGCCATGCTGGCCGTGCTGTTCGTTGCCATCTCTGCTTCTGCGGCCGTGCTACCGGGCGGAGTCCGGGGGGACGGCCAGACTTCGATCGAGTACGACGCGAACACCGGCGAGATCGCGGTCGATAGCCCAGGGTTCACACCTCTGACCAGCATCCAGATCCAGTCGGAGAGCTGCAGCCTCACCGGGCAAGCTGCGATGAACCTCGGTGGCAGCTTCGACATCGACACGGACTGCCAGGTCTTCAAGTTCGATCTCCCGGGCTTCGTGTCTCTCAGCTTCGGCAATGTCGCGGCAACAGGACTGTCGCAAGCATTCGTGCTGAGCGATTTCAGCGTAGATGGCGCCTTGTCGGGAGGCGGAACGCTCGGCAACGTGGACCTCATCTACACCGCCGTCGCAGCTCCGCTACAGCCGGGAGATGCGGATCAGGATCTGGATGTCGACCAGTTCGACTTGATCCAGGCCTTCCAGGCGGGCAAGTACGAGATGGGGCCGCTCGCCGACTGGAGCGAAGGGGACTGGAGCGGCGCACCGGGAGGAAGAGCGGGGAGCCCACCGCCTGGGGACGGCGAGTTCAACTCTTCGGACCTCGTCGACGTCTTCGTAGCTGGCTTCTATCTCACGGGCCCATACGCCACGGATGGAACGGGACTGCAGGGAATCGATTTCGGAGAGGGACAGGCGATTCTGGCCAATGGCGTGATCGGAGATGGGAAGACGTCCCTCGTCTACGACGCCAACACGGGCGAACTAGCGCTAGACAGCCTCGGGCTGGCGCTGACGTCGCTCGACATCGACTCCTTCGCCTCCGTCTTCACAGCCGATGCCGCGCAGAACCTGCCCGGCAGTTTCGACATCGATGCGGACGAGAGCATCTTCAAGCTCGGGACTGCGGGCTTCGATCAGCTGAGCTTCGGAAACGTGATGCCCTCTGGCCTGTCGGAGCTCTTCGTCCTCGGCGATCTCACGGTCTTCGGCTCGCTTCAAGGAAGTGGAGGGCTCGGGCCCGTGGACCTCGTCTACATCCCAGAGCCCACGACCGCCGCACTGCAGCTCGCAGCGATCGGCATCGTGGGACTGTTGGCGCGCTCGCGTCGGCGCGCGTACCGATCGTTCCGCTGATCGCGAGGTCGCGCCGCGAGCGCGATACCCGACGGCGCGAGTACGCGAAGTTCGACGTGTGAATCGGCGACGATATTCTCGAGGCGCTGCGGCCGCCGGGAGGGATTCGCCGCTCGCTGCGCTCGCTACCGAATCCGCGTCTGCGCCGTCAACGTTGGACCGCTTCAGGTTCGCGTGATGCAAGATTCCAATGGCACGCCGGGAGGGATTCGAACCCCCGACCCTCAGGTTCGAAGCGTGATCCAAACCGCGGAAACATTAAGGAAATCCCGTTTTCATCGAAAATACGTGTAAATCCAGACCGTTTTCCAGACCCTCTTGAGATCGTTCCACCCGGAGTGCGCACGTCTCAGATCGGTAGCATGCCGCGCCGGTATCCCGCGCCGAGAGCCAGCTCGCGTGTTTCATCCAGGTGCGCGGCGGTCCGGCCCTGATGAAGATCCGGTGCACATTTCGGTGAAGCGCAGGCGTCGGCAATGTCGCCGACGAGGGCGCAGAAACCCATCACCGTCGGGTCGACATTCCCACTGACAATCGGACGTCCCGGTGCTCTCGTAGGCGGCTGTCCTGGTGGCCAGCACCATCAATGACGGGGACTCTCGTCTGTCTCCAACTCTCCGCTCATCTCTGGTTGGGCTGAGTCTCGCGGAACGCCGATTCCCTGTGCGCGATTCCGCACCCAGCTGGTCACTCGCGTCGTGGCGACACCCAGATCCGCGAGAAGCGTATAAGCCACGGGAACGACCAGCAGTGTGAGCAACGTGGAGGACGCCAGGCCTCCGATCACGAGCACGCCCATGGGGTTGCGGAACTCCGCGGCATCACTGTTTGCAAGAGCCACTGGAATCATCCCGAAGATCGTCGAGAACGCAGTCATGAGCACCGGTCGCAGCCGCACTGGCCCAGCCTTGAGCATCGCCGCTCGCGCATCCAGTCCTTCGTCGCGAAGCTGGTTTGCGTAGTCGACGAGGAGGATTCCGTTCTTCATGACGAGCCCCATCAGCGCAATTAGGCCGATCTGAGCCCAGATGCTGAGCGCCATTCCCGACCATGACAATGCGGCAAAGGCTCCCACGAAAGACAGGGGTGCAGAGAGCATGATCACGGCCGGTTGTAGGAAGCTGTTGAACTGGCTTGCCAGAATCATGTAGAGAGCGACGAGCGCGAGCACGAATGCGAACACCACTGCCGCAGCGGTGTCCTTCATCCGCTTCGCCGTACCCTCGTGACTCCCGCGATAGCCGAGTGGCAGGCCCACTTCGTTCACGATTTCGTCGAGGCGTGCTGCGGCGGTACCAAGGGCTACACCCTGCGTCGTATTCGCGAAGATCGTGACGTTTCGTCCTCGGTCTCGCCGGTCGATCCGAGCCGACGCGCTCGCCACCTTCACTTCGCTCACGCTTATCAGATCGACGAGCCTGCCGCTCACGGACCGAACCTGCATCCTCTGAATCTCGTGAAGCTCATCGCGCTGATCCGCCTCGAGCCGCACAC
>JAJDAM010000608.1 GCA_029261905.1 Deltaproteobacteria bacterium | reverse complement strand
ATCAACAAGGATCCGGATGCACCGATCTTCGAAGTTGCGAACGTCGGTGTGGTCGGCGACCTGTTCGAGGTGGTCCCGGCGCTCACGGCCGCAATCACAGCAGCGAAGGGCTGATCGCCTCGAGAAAACGTCCATCTGTTCCATCTGTTCCATCTAAGAGTGGGGCACGAAGGCCATCCGCCTTCTGCCCCACTTTTTCTTGACTCGCTCGCGGTGGCTCGCGACATCGAAGTTCTCCGTTGACACCCGGTCATCCGCACGGTACGCAAGAGAGCGTGTAGCGCATTTGCAACCGATGCTCCTCGCAAGCACGCGGGAACTGAGACGGCAGTCAGTCGGGAACCAATTTGCCCCAGAGCTGAGCTGAAATCGGCAATACGCGAGAGCGTCCAACCAGGAGAGCGGAGTGCACGGTCCGCGGCTCATCGCGTTCATCAACGAGAAAGGCGGCAGCGCCAAGACGACTCTCGTTTCGAATATCGGTTCCTACCTGGCAATGTCGAGAGGCCGACGCGTGCTCGCAATCGACATGGACCCGCAGGGACAGCTCGGCAAAGTGTTGGGAATCGACGTCCATCGCCGGCGCCAATCCGCGATCGACCTGCTGTTGGACTCCGTATTGGGCGATGCATCGCTCGACAACGCCGTCGAGCCGAGCACCGCCGATGCGGGCCGCAGACCGGCTTCGCTGTTGCCGATCACCAGCACGCGAATTCCGCAGCTCGACGTCATCGTCGCCAATAAATCGCTCGGATTGTTTCCCGGCTTCGACGACGACCTCGACCCGACGGGACGCCTCTCTCGAACCCTTCGCAATTCGCGCGAGATCGACGAGTACGACTTCGTTCTGTTCGACGCGCCACCATCGTTTGGTCCACTCACACTGAACGTACTTCGCGCTGCGAACGAAATCGTCGTGCCGGTTCCGTTGACTTTTCTGGCGATGGATGGATGCGCCGAACTCACCCGGACCATTGCAACCATACGAGATCGCTACGACCACCCGGCGCTCCACATCACGATGGTCGTGCCTACCTTCTTTCGCAGAACGAAGCTCGCCAAGGAGGTCCTCGACAAGCTGAAGCAGCGATTCCCAAAGGAGATCGCTCACACCGTGGTCGGCTATCACGTCAAGATCGATGAAGCCCAGTCCCATGGAATGAGCGTGTTCGAGTACGCGCCACGGGATCGCGGCGCATTGGTGATGGCTGAGCTCGCGGAAGAACTCGAATTGCGAGGCCGGCCCGCACCTGGGACGGATCCAGTATGAAAAATTTCGAAAAACCGCCTGAAGGACTCGACAAGACCCCTTCGAATCCAACCCGTAGCGCGCTGGGCCGCGACCCGTTCGAAGAAGCCGTTGGCGACGAGCCGTTCATCGAGCGGCTGGACGAACTCGAAACGCGGCTTCCCTCGCGACGGGCCTATCGCGATCCCGAATGGGACGCGGCCGAATTTCGACAGGACGAACCCGTTCGCGACGCCCGCCGGCAGAGCGTTCCGCCGCCGCAGCGCATCGAGCGATCGCGAAAATCCAGACAGAACGGTGCTCCGCTCGCGCGCCGGCGATGGGCGACCACTCCGCTGTTGTCGCAGATCGAACCGACCGAAGCGCATGGACTGGCTGAGCGCCTGATACCGCCCGAAGAACGTCGGCGCCTGGCTGCACTCTCCCACCTGGTCGACGCCGACGGTCAGCAAGAGGCTCGCTACGACCGTTTCGGATTTTCGCCCGCTGCGATCAAGAACAGCTTCCCGCTGTTCTACGCGCTGTATCGCTTCTATTTTCGCGTGCGCAGTGAAGGGCATCGGAATGTTCCGACCGAAGGTCCGGTGGTGCTCGCCGGAAACCACGGCGGATTGCTCCCTTTCGACGGTGCGATGGCGATTGTCGATCTCGTGCTGAACACCGACCCGCCGCGACTCGCGCGTACGATCATCGATCGCTGGGCCGGCTCGCTTCCCTGGGTCAACATCTTCTATGCGCGCGTCGGACAGGTCATTGGCACGCGCGAGAACTTCGCCGACCTGCTCGATGAAGGTCAGGTCGTGATGGTTTTCCCCGAAGGCATCGATGGCATCCGCAAGACCATCGCGCACCGACATCGATTGCAACCGTTCAGAGTCGGCTTCATCGAGCACGCGCTGCGCGCACGGGCTCCGATCGTGCCCATGGCGATCATCGGCAGCGACAACCAGATGCCGATCCTCTACGACATCAAACCGCTCGCGCGCAGCCTCGGGCTGCCGGTCGCGCCCATCACACCCACCTTCCCGCTCCTCGGGCCGTTGGGCCTGTTGCCGTATCCGGTGCGCTACAAGATCGTGTATGGAGAGCCGCTCCGTTTTCACGAACGCTTTGGCCCCGAGAGCGCCGACGATCCTCGCCTGGTCCGATACCTGGCGAGCCAGGTGAGACGTCGGATTCAGCTGCTGGTCGATCGAAACCACTGATGCCGCGCGTATTGATCACACACGCCGATGAACCGATCGGGCGAAGAATCGTGAAGACGCTGTTTCACGACTCGGCGGTCGACACGATTTTCGCGGTGGGCGATGCCCCCCCTCCTCGCTCGTTCGATCGCTTCTTGAGCAGCGAAGGTCGAAAGGTGATCTATTTGCAGGTCGACATGGCCAAGCACCGGCCAATCAGCGACCTGTTTCACTCGGCGCGATTTCGATCTGCACGAATCGATACGGTGATTTACGTGCCGCGCCACGGATCCGGTGCCAAGGACAACCCGTCTCTGGTCGGCGGTATCGCCGAGCGCACGGAAGAAAGCCGACTGCTGCTTCAGTTCTGTCGGGAGACCCTCTCGGTTCGCGATCTCATCGCGATCGGCAGCGCGTTCGTCTACCGGATGCCACCGGGCAACGCGAATCGGCTCAACGAAGACAGCGAGCTCGATCTCGACCCCCACGCGCCCGCAGAAATCCGTTCGTGGATCGATTGCGACATGCTCTTCCACGCCGAAGTGCACAACGATCGCCTCGATGTCGCACTGCTGCGCGTTCCGACTGTGGTCGCAGACGGCGGCTACGTGTACATGAATCCTGCTCTGGTCGGACGCCTCGGGCCTCGGTTCCGAGCACTCGGGTTCGACCCGATCTGCGCGCTGGTCTCCGACAAAGATGTCACGCTCGCCGTCCAGGCCGCGATCCGGACATCCGCTTCGGGAATATTCAACATCTCCGGTGACCAGTCCGTGCCGTTGTCGGTGCTGGCGAGCTGGACGGGCCGATCGAGCATCCCGATCCCCGGGCCGCTGCTGCGTTGGATGTCTCCTGCGACACGCGCCCTCGGCTTCGAACCCCACGAGGGGCCCGTCGATTGTGCACAGCTGCGATATGGGTACACACTCGACACCTCGCGGGCGGAAGCCGAACTCGGTTTCCGGGCCCGCTACCGGATCGGTCTCGCTCGCGCCGGTGATGGCGTCCTGCAAGTCGAAACCACTCCGACTCCCTGACGACGGCGGGCTCTGACACGCCAAATTGGGCCGCGGCACGTGGTCCCCCGCGTGCGGACGCGAGTTTCGGACCAACCTCGGCTATCCTCCGGCCGCCGAAATCCAAGGGAGCACCAATGGCGCTGGCAACATCCGACTTCAAGAACGGTCTCAAGATCGAGATCGCGAGCGAACCCTATACGATCGTGAATTTCCAGCACGTCAAGCCTGGAAAGGGCGGTGCCTTCGTTCGCACCAAGCTCAAGAATCTGCGCAACGGCAAGGTCGTCGACAAGACCTTCCGCGCCGGCGAAAAGGTCGAAGCTCCCGACATCGAGGAACGCACCATGCAGTTCCTCTACGCCGACGGCGAAAACCTCGTCTTCATGGACGCGGAAACCTACGACCAGATTCCATTCACACAGGAACAGGTCGGGGATTCGACGAAGTACCTCACCGAGAATCTCGACTGCGAAGTGCTGTTCTGGAACGGGAAGCCCATCAACGTCGAACTCCCTCCATTCATCGAGGCCGAGATCACACAATGCGACCCGGGAATGAAGGGGGACACGGCCCAGGGCGCCACCAAACCCGCGACGATCGAAACGGGCGCGGTCGTGACTGTTCCGCTGTTCCTCAAGGAGGGCGAGCGGATTCGGGTCGACACCCGCTCCGGGGACTACGTCGAACGCGTTGGCTGATTCCCATCCCGTAGGCCAGCGTGGCCACAAGCCCAAGCGGGCCGTGGTCTTTTCCGGTGGCGGGGCGCGCGGCGCGTACGAGGCCGGCGTCGTTCACTACCTGGTCAGTGAACTTCCCAAGCGACTGGGACATCCGATCGAGTTCGACATCCTCTGCGGCACTTCGGTGGGAGCCATTCACGCCTGCTATCTCGCCGCGACCGCTGACATGGGCCCCGGGCGCGGCTCGCGCCTGGTCGACTTCTGGACACAGATGCGAATCGAGGAGGTCATCCCGCTGTCGGCGAGGGACCTGCTTCGGCTCCCGCGACGCCTGCTCGGACTGCGCGGCAACTCGTTCGACGAAGACAATCCTCCCGAGCGGCTCTATGGCCTGTTGAACACCGAACCGCTCGAGCGGATGGTGGTTCGGGCCATTCCCTGGCGCGGGATTCGTGACAATGTTCGACGGGGCAACATCGAAGCCGTCTGTGTCGCGGCCACGCAGATCGCGAGTGGACGGGTGGCGATCTTCATCGAGAACCGTGACCGCAGGCTGCCCATGTGGACGGGAGACCCGATGATCGTTCCTCGCCCGACGCGGCTGCTTCCCGTCCATGCGCTGGCATCCGCGGCGATCCCGATGCTCTTCCCAGCCGTACGGGTCGGACGAACCTATTACGCCGACGGTGGACTGCGACTCAACACTCCGCTGGCGCCCGCTCTCCGGCTGGGTGCGGACCGCGTGCTCGTGATCGCTCTGCGTCAGAACATGACTCGAGCACACCAGATCGCGACGACCGACAACAACATCCAGGACTACGCGAATCCGTTTTTCCTGTTCGGCAAGATCCTGAATGCGCTGCTCCTCGACCATCTCGACACAGACCTGGCGAGGATGCACGTCATGAACGAAATCCTCGGCGACGGTATCAAGGCGTTCGGGCCGGACTTCACCGACAAGATCAACGAAGTGTCGATCAAGGAGCGCGGGCACCGCTTTCGCAAGATTCATGACCTCGTGATCCGTCCTTCGAAGGATCTCGGGATCCTGGCAGGCGAGGTGCTCGACTCGATGCCCACGGACAAGACCCGCTCACCGCTGCTTCGGCTGGCGATGCGCGGTGTTGGCGAGCGGTCGGCGGAATCCGATCTGCTCTCCTACCTGCTGTTCGACGGCGAGTTTCTCGGCCCACTGGCGGGGCTCGGCTATCTGGACGCCAAGGCACAAGAAGACGAACTGGCGGCCTTCTTCTCCGACGACCCCATCGAAGACGGCAGCTAGCATGCGCGGCGACCAACTCGCGCGGCAGTGGCAATTGATCCAGCGTCTGGCCAAGAGCCAGTCGGGTGCGGCGTTGGACGACCTGGCCGACGAACTCGGCTGCGTACGGCGCACGGTCTATCGCGACCTCGATGCGCTGATGTTCGCGGGATTCCCCGTGATCAGTGAAATGCGCGATGGACGCGCGTACTACCGATTTCTGGACACATTCCGGCTCGGCGATGTGCCGTTCACATCCGACGAAATACTCGCACTGGCGTTCAGCGAAGATCTCCTCCGGACACTCGAAGGCACCGTTTTCCACGATTCCATTCGCTCGGCCCTCGCCAAGATCCGCGCCGGTCTCGGGCCCGAACTCACCGCCTATCTCGCGCAGCTGGCCGAATCCTTCCGCGTGCTTCCTGGCCCGCACAAGAACTACGCGCTCTACCGGGACACCATCCAGGCGCTGAACGACGCGGTATTGGGCCGTCGAACCGTCCACATGCGATATCAGACAGGGCGAACCGGTTCGGTCGGTACCCGCAATCTGGATCCGTATCGCGTGTGGTATCGCAGCGGGGGCCTCTATGTCGTCGGACTCGACCACAAGTCCGACGAGATCCGGACCTTTGCGGTCGACCGGATTCGCGAGATCGAGCTGACCGACAGTCGCTTCGAGCTTCGCGAAGGCTTCGATTTCGACGCCTACATCGGGTCGTCGTTCGGAGTGATTGCCGAGTCGGCGGTTCAAGTGCGAATTCGCTTCGAACGTCGATGGGCAACCTACGTGCAGGAACGCACCTGGCACCCCAGCCAGCGCTTCGGGAAAGGCAAGGCAGGAGCCGTCGAACTGACGATGGATGTGGGAAACACGCCCGACTTGCGCACCTGGATCCTCTCGTTCGGGTCGGGTGCTGAGGTCCTCGAACCCCAGGCGTTGCGGCGAGAGGTCGAAAAAGAGCACCGCGACGCGCTCCAGCGCTACCAGCCCGACGCGAACTGAGGCTCCACGCGCGACAGCCTCGGGTCAGGCTCCTATAGTCTGTACGCGATCCGAGGACGGGGCCGGCGATTTCCGGCCACGGTGATCGCTGGGCAGTCTTGATGGGCGCGGACGACAACAGGTCAGTTGATTGGAAAGCTGCGCTCGCGATCTCGCTTGCAGCGATCCTGTGGGCTCACACCGCGCCTGCGGGCGAGCGCGAAACTTCGCGCGAACTCGTGCTGCGCAGCCTGGGCCACATCAGCCGCGCCGAAATCAATGCGGTCGCCCCGCTGTTCGCGGACGGATCACTGCAGGAAACAACGCTCGACCAGTTCGTCGGCGCCATCGGGGTGATGGGTCTCGGAGACAGCGTCGAATCGCAGCTCGTTACAGAAAATTCCCAACAGACGCCGGACGGAGTCGTCATCGACACGGTCGTCTACCACATGAGTGGACCGAACAGCGCATTGCTGGCGGTGGGGCAGGTAGAACACAACGACGGTGAATTGAAGCTGGTCGGATTGAGTTTCAATCCCGCCCCACAAGAACTGTCCGAGCTGTTCCCATTCGTGTTGGTCGGTCTTTCCTATGTCCACTACTACATGCTGATCGCCCTCGTCTGCGTTCCAGCATTGATGGCGTACGCCACGGTACAGTGCTTGCGGCGCGAGTCGGGAGTCGGCTGGGCGTGGATTCCGCTCATTCTGATCGGAATCGGGCGGGCAACGGCTGTCTGGGTCCCCGGACCACCAGACGAACGACTTTTCTCGTTCGTTCCGGCCACCATCACGATGCTGGGCGTCCAGCTGGTGAAGGTACCGGTCTTCGAACCGTGGCAGGTGTCAGTCTCGGTACCGCTGGGCGCGATCGCGTACCTGTGGTGGAGCGGTCGCCGACAACCGACACAGGTCGAATCCGGGGTGCAGCCAACGCAGACCGCGAGCCACCTTTCGGGTTGATGGCCACTTCGCGCCGCGACAGCCCATGGGTATGCGAGCTGGTATCATCGTCGTAGCTCCCCTCCGGATTTGATCTTGCGAATTTCCAGCCACTGGAAAATCTGGGTACCGCTCGTAGTCGCGATCGCTGCGGTCTCGATCGCCGGCTGGTGGCTCCGTCATCCGGTAGGCGCAGTGAGTTTCGACACCGGTGAGAACGGATTGTGGATCGGCCACAAGTGGTACTCGGGCCGAGACGTACGATCCGGTGAGCCGGTGCCCCCCGACGAGATCGCCCGGCTGACCCAACGGTTGCGCGCCTCGCGGATCCGCTACCTGTTCGTCCACGTGGGTCCCGCGCGGCTCGAGGGCGATATCGAAGACTCGGCATCTGCGCTATTCGCGCAGCTTCGAAGCGCCTATCCGGAAGGCGTCTTCCTGGCCTGGCTCGGGGCCCGTCTCGATCGCGTAGCGTTGAATCAAGCGGACTGGCGGTCGAACATCGTCGCGCTGAACGAAAAGCTGCGATCCGAAGGTTTCGATGGCGTGCATTTCAACCTCGAGCCGCTGCGCGACGCGGAGCCTGGCTACCTGGATCTGTTGGCTTCGGTGCGTGCCACGATGGGCGACGAGTGGATCATCAGCCAAGCGACTCCCCGATCGGCCGTGCTCGATGTTCCGGTAGTGGGGATCAGCGAGAACTTCTGGTCGGGCGGGTTCTATCGAGCGACGATGGATTTCGCCAACCAGACGGTGCTGATGGCCTACAACACGAACCTTCGATTGGAACCACTCTACGTCACCTTCGTCCGCGACCAGACGCTTCGACTCACGCAGTGGGCTTGTACTGCCCGAAGCCACCAACTTCTGATCGGAATCCCGGCTTATCAGGACACTCCAGACCATCACACGTCGCGCGTAGAGAACGTCCGCAACGCTTCGCTGGGCGTCCGCTCGGCGCTCGAATCACTTGCTGAGCGTCCGACGTGTTTCGGCGGCGTATCGATCTATGCGAACTGGGTGACGGACGACTCGGAGTGGTCGGATTTCGAAACACACTGGCTGAATCCGGTCGCGGATCGCCCATGACCCTGCGCTGAAAGACCGGTTCCGGGCGGTCGCGAACTCCCCCAGCGGCGAAAAACCCGATCTCTGACTCGGGCTTCCCGCCACCAGGCGATCGTTGGTCGCACGTCTCTCGCTGTTCGTCAGTTCACGATCGCAAAATCGGGAGAGGACTCCGTACGCTTGTCGGTCATCATCCCGAGCTTGCGCCACTGGCCCTCGGTGCGCTCGGTGATCAGTCCCAATTTGTTCAGGTTCGGAATCACAGTGTGCATATAAATCAAACTGTTGAACTCGGCGAAGTTCGGCATAGCCAACGCCATCTTCGTGGTCAATTCAGGATCGATTTCGTATTTGGGACCGAGCAGACGCAGCATGTCGAGCTGCTGACCGGCGTTGAGTGCCTCGAGGATTTCGAACGCCCAATCTTCCATGGAGTGCATCTCTTCCGGCTCTGCTTCCTTGACCATGCGCCGCATCATCAAGACGCCGAACGCTGCGTGTCGGGCCTCGTCATGCTCGACCCGCTTGATCATCTCGCCGAGCAGAGGGTTGCGCGATTCCTGACGGATCATGTCCATGATCCCGACCGCCATCCCTTCGAACAGAGTCTGCATCCCCAGGCACTTCTTGTTTGCAGTGTCCGCCAGCAGCAGCCGATCGAGCAGGACTTTCAGCGTGCCGCCGATGGGATAGATCGTACCCATCTTGCGTTGCAGAAACTTCGCAAACGCCTCGATGTGCCGTGCCTCGTCGATGACCTGGCTCGCCGCGTAGGTCTTTTCGTCCATCTTGTCGCACACGTTCGTGAGCTGGCCGCACAATTGCAAAGCCGCCTGCTCGCCATGCAGCAACTGCGAGAGCGTGTACGCGTACTCATCGAACATCGCGGCCTTCTGGGTCGCTTCGTCTTTGCCCATCAATTTGGCGAGCTGCGCGAGCAGCGAAGATTCGGGGTTGGCAATCCATTCGTCCTTGCTGACGGGAATCGACCAATCGAGATCGACCTCGGCGTTCCACTGGTTCACTTTGCCCTTTTCGTACAGCGCCTTGAGCTGTTCGACTTCGTGGCCGTAGTTCCAGGTCCAGTGCAATTCCACCGGGCAGTCGACATCGACCTGATCGCGCAGCGCTTGGGTGACTTCGGGATCGACGAAATCGATCACTTCGAAATCGTCATACAACACTCGGTGTTCCTTCATCAGCTTGTCCAACGGGACCTCCTGTCATTCAATGGTTCGTTATTGGGCGCGGTTTCGTGTGTGTGCGTAGTCGTGTACGTGTCCTCGCGCGAAAGCAATCAGCGATGCTCTCGCAGGTCTGCGATCACGCGAGAAGCCCGTGTTGAAGCATGCGCACGAGTTCCGTCTTGTGGCGTCGGACCGCGTCGCTGGAGACCAGCGGTTGGCCGAGCAGATTCTCTCCGAATTCTCCGGACGCGAAGTGATACACGGTCGCGCCAATCAGCGTCTGGACGGAGTGCGGTATCGACATATCGCGGAACACGCCCTGCCGCACACCGTCATCGAGCAGTCCGTGGATTCCCTCGAGAATGCCCGCGAGTACCTGCTCTGCGGCGTTCACCTCCAGCAGCTCGGGTCCGAAAGGGTCGTCTTCGACCAATGCACGCATCAACAGGCGAGCGGCGCACGGATAGGTCGCGAGCACATCGACCAATCCATCGACCCATGCCTCGAGGCGCAGCTCCGGCGTGACATCGCTGCCAACGATCGGATCGAGCACAGCGCGAATCCGGCCCAGTACCTGGCCCAGCACCTCGCCGTACAAGGCATCCTTGCTCTTGAAGTGGTGAAACAGAGAGGACTTGCCCAAACCCGCCTGCTCGGCGACCTCGCGCAGCCCCACCCCCGCGTAGCCCCGGCGTGCAAACAACACCTCGGCAACCTCGAGGATCTTGTCTCGCGAGCTGATCGGGGTGACAGACGGTTTCATTCGGCACGTTCCTTCTGGCAGTGCAGCGCCCGGTCGTCTGCGAGAACTGTCCGGCCCCGCGTAGCCGACGCATCGACCCGATCGGTTCGGGGTGCATCGGCTATTCGACCGACCGGTCGGTCGACTGTAACCCAGTTCCGGTGGCGGTCAATCCACGAGCTTCGGGGGGTTGCTCTCACCGTTGGCCCGGACTTCTGGCCGGCTAGCAGACCTGCTAGGGCGTGATCACTTCCACCGGCCCGAGCCCCTCCATCTGCCCAACGAGTGCATCGGCGGGCCCGACCAACACGATTGCAGTGCGGCCGGGATGGATGAGCTTGTCGGCGAGCCTGGCGGTGTCCTCGGTCGTGGTGGCTCGAATCCGGCTTCGATAGGTGTCGATGCTGTCTTCGGGCAGCCCATAGACATCCAGGTTGACCAGCGCGGCGAGCAACGCCGAAGACGTTTCGAGACCGAGTTGAAACGCGCCGACCGCGATTGCGCGGGCTTTGTCGAGCTCTGGCTGCGAAGGTGGATCGGTTCGGGTCCGTTCCAGTTCCGACAAAACGATATCGATGACACGGCGCACCTCGGCAACCCCGGTGAAGGTCGAGACCGAGAACGTCCCGCCTTCGCGTCGCATGCTGAAGCCGGAGTGCACGCCATAAGTCAGGCCAGCATCGGAGCGAAGGCGCTTCATAAGGCGCGAAGAGAACCCGCCGCCGCCCAGCACGGAGTTCAGCAGGCTGGCGGCAATGCGTTCGGGGTCCGTCCGCGCGAGCCCCTCATGGATCAACGTAATGCGGGTCTGAACCAGGTCTGGCCGATCGACCACGACGACCTGTCGCTGCGCGGGCACCGGTGACGGCAGCGCGGCAGGCAAAGCGGGAACTTCCCCCGCAGGCCAGGCACCGAACGCGGACCCGATTCGGTTGAGGAGATTTTCGGCGTCGATGTCTCCCGAAGCAAAGAACACTGAGTTGTTGGGAACGAAGTTTCGACCGTAGAAATCGCGCGCCGCGACGGCATCGAAGCCGGAGACGCTCTCCGGCGTACCCGAGATCGGTATGCCAGCGCGAAGGCCGGGATACAGCGTGGCCATCGCGTGCTTCTGTTCCAGGTAGTTCGGCTGCTGCTTCGCGCGCTCCATGGAACCGAGCGTTTCATCGCGGCTGCGCTGCACTTCGCCGGGATCGAAGCGAGGTCGCAGTACGACGTCCGCAAGGATCTCGATCAACAGATCCAGGTCGCGCGTGAGGCCTCCAACGTGCGCACTCACCGAGTCGAAGCCGGCTGCGACGCCCAGCGATCCTCCGACCTCGTCGATCGCGCTGGCCAGTGCAAGCGCGTCGCGTTCGCCGGCTCCCCGCTTCATCACCTCTGCGGTGAACCGAGCGAGTCCTGCCGTCTCGATCTCTTCCGAAGCAGCTCCACGACGCGTAGTCAGGCCGAGAGAGACTCTCGGCAACCGGCGATCCTCGAGAAAGACCAGCACGAGGCCATTGTCGAGTTCGAACCGGTGAAGCGCTCCCGGCTGCACGATCGGTGACTCGACGATCGGCGGAGGCGGCTGGTCCCAGATCGGCGGCGAACTGGATCCGGCGCAACTCGAAGCGAGCCACCCGAGCAGGAGCCACCACGCCCGCCTCACGATCCTCCCCCTGCGGGCGAGGCGGGCGCGGCGATCGGATCCGGATTCGCGATCACGTGGACCACATTGCGCCCATCGCGGCGCAAGTACTCTCGCGCGACTCGCTGGACATCGCCGACGGTGACCGCTTGGATCGCGGCGAGACGATCCTCGAGTGGGCGAATGCGTCCCAACACCGTCACATCGAACCCGATCCGGTTTGCCACCGCGCTATTGGTGGACAGCTGGTTCACCATCGACACCTCGATCTGTCGCTTGGCCTTTTCGAGTTCGATCGCGTCGACCGGACTCTCGCGGAGCTTCGCGATTTCCTCGAGCAGAAGATCCTCTACCCGTTCGACCTGCGCATCCGGGCGGACGCTCGCATATGCGTAGAAAACGCCGGCGTCGGCCCATTCCCAGTAACCCCCGTGCGCCGACAGCGCGACCTGCTCGTTGTAGATCAATCGGCGGTACAGCCGGCTCGAGCGCCCGCCAGACAGAATCTGGCTCAACACGTCGAGCGCTTCCGAATCGGCATGCCCCGATCGAGGCGCACGCCATGCATACGCCAACGTCGGACTGGTCACATCGAAGTGCACGATGGATCGTCGCTCGCCGTCCTGAACCGGCTCCTCGGTCTTGTTGCGCGGAATCGGGCGCACGGGTTCGAGAGCGCCGAAGGCTTGCTCGATCTGTTCGAGTGCGGCAGCACTGTCGAAATCGCCCACGATCACCAGCGTGATGTTGTTCGGTACGTAGTACGCGGCGAAGAACTCGCGGCAGGCCTCGACGCTGGTATTCGCGATATCACTGGCCCAACCGATCACGGGCCATCGATACGGATGGGCCTGGAAGGTCTGCGAGAACAACGATTCCATCGCCTTGCCACCCGGGCTGTCATCCGTCCGCATGCGCCGCTCCTCGAGCACGACCTTGCGTTCGCTGACGAGCGTAGCCTCGGTGATGTCGAGATTTGCCACACGCTCGGCCTCGAGCGCGATCACCAGCGGCAGCGCCTGGGACGTCACGTCCGCGGTGTAGACCGTCACGTCACGCGTCGTATAGGCGTTGGAACTGCCTCCACGTGAGGCGATCAGCCGCGCGTGCTGTTCGGGCTCGATGGACTGCGAGCCCTTGAACATCATGT
>JAJDAM010000607.1 GCA_029261905.1 Deltaproteobacteria bacterium | reverse complement strand
CGGCGCGGCGCACCGGCAAGGAATCCGGAGCGTCGCCGAGCTCGATCAGCGCTGGGATTGCGGCGCCGGTTCCGTAGATGTGATTCGCCCCCCAGCGCCCGAACCAGGATCCGGAGGCCTGCTGTTCTTCGAGCAGCCATTGGCGGCCCTCGACCACGCGCGGATCGTCAGCGCGTCCTTCCAATGCCAGCATCTCGAGAACGTGTGCGCTGACGTCTGCGCTCGGGGGGTCGATGACCTCACCGAAATCGCAAAATGGCAGCTCTCCACACAGCGCCCGCGTGTTGTCGGCATCGAACGCCGCCCAACCGCCGCCTCGACTCTGCATGCCGAGCACCCAGTTCGTGCCGCGGCGGATGGCGGCGTCGACGCGATCGGGTTGCGGGTGGCGAATCTTGCGCAGTGCGATGATGACTTCCGCAGTGTCGTCGATATCCGGGTAGTTGTCGTTGGCGAACTCGAACGCCCAACCGCCGGGTTCCAGTTCCGGCCGGCGCACCGCCCAATCGCCGCGCACCCGAATCTCTTCGTCGAGTATCCAGTCGGCCGCGCGCACCAGACCTTCGTGATCGGGTGCCAGGCCCGCGTCCGCGAGCGCGACCATCGACAACGCCGTGTCCCAGACCGGTGACTGGCAGGCCTCCAGCCGTCGCATGCCGTTTTCGACGATCGCGAAGTCGTCGAGGCCGCCAAGCCCTTTCGCGATCACCGGGTGATCGAGCGGGTAGCCGTACAAGTGCAGCGCCATGATCGAATACACCCAGGGCGGTTGGATGCCGCCCCACCCGCCGTCCGCTTCCTGGCGTCGGATCACCCACTCGGCGGATTTCGCCAGCGCGAGTCTGCGCAGGCCGCCGAAGGGGTGGCGCTCGTAGGCGTGCAGCACACGGTCGAGGCGTTGGAAGCGTCCGGCCCAGGTCGACCACGGTGCGTCGGGGGTGGGCGCCGGATGCACGCACAGCTCGTCGATGTCGAAGCCCAACGGCCGCGCGGGCCGGTGGGCGGCGACCATCGTCAGCGGCACGATCGTCTGCCGCGCCCAGCAGCCGAAGTCGTAGATGTTCAACGGAAACCACGGCGGCAGGAGGATCACTTCCGGCGGCAACGCGGGAAGATCGTCCCACGACCACAGGCCGAACAATGCCATCCACAGCCGCGTGAACACGCGGGTGCCCTCGAAGCCACCCAGGTCGCGCACCACTTCCGCCGCGCGCGCCATGTGCTCGGCGTCGGGCGGGTCGCCAGCGACACGCAGCGCCACATAGGCTTCCAACGTCGTCGACGATTGCGGCGGCCCCCCGCTGAACGTCGCCCACGAACCGTCCGAGAGCTGTTGGCTGCGGATCCAGTTCGCGGTCTGTTCGACGATCGTCTCGTCGCGGATACCGAGGAACTCGCGCATCAACAGGTCTTCGGCGTCCATCGTCACGTTCGTGTCGAGCGGACCCTTCCACCAGCCTTGCGCATTCTGGAGCGACAGCAGGTGTCGCTGCGCGCACTCGATCGTCTCGCGTGCAGCGGCCTGATGGAATGGTGTCGCGGGTGAAGTCACGGGTTTCTCCTCGTTCAGCGTTTGGTGCGCGCGCGGATCGAATCCAACGCGCCGCGTGCGGCTCGATTGCCGCTGCGGACCGCGCCTTCCATCGTCGCCGGCCAACCGGTGTCGGTGTATGCGCCGGCCAGGAACAGGCTGCGGACTCCGGTCTCGGCCGGGGGGCGCAGCGCCGCCGTTCCGGGCGAACCCCGGAACGTCGCGTTGCGCTCGCAGGTCACGTGAAACGCGCGCACCGTAGCCTCGCGCGCAGCTGGGAACAGACGCTCGAGTTGTGGCAGGAACTGGCCGCGGAGTCGCTCGCGCGAAACACCCACGTAGTCGTCCGCAGCCGACAGTGAGATCGCCAAGCATTGTTCGTTCGGGTTTCGCGCGCCGACACCCGACGAGGCGGTCCGGTCGAAGATCCACTGCACCGGCGTGTCCACACCCGCGGCGAAATCCAGGTCGGCGACGTGTCGATCGTAGATGACGTGCAGGTTCACGATCGGGGACGCACCGAGCGAACGCAGTGCGTCGCGGTCGGGTTTGGCCTCGTCGGGCAGCAGCTGCGCAGCCTGCTCGTGCGGCGTCGCGACGATCACGGCGTCGAAGTCGATCGATTCCGACGCCGTGCGCACACGCGACCCGCCGCGCGGTGTGCACTCGACGCGCTCGACCGCTGTGCGTGTCGAGATCTGCGCGCCGAGCCTGTCCAGTGCGACGCGAGCGGTATCGGCGTGCAGCGCCGAAAGCGGCACGCGGGATATCCCGATGTCGCCGGCGCCCGCGTTGGTCAAGAGCCCCGTCTGAAAGACTTTCGCGGCGAGCGCCAGCGAGGCTTCATCTACCTCGACGTTCAACGTGGCCCGTGCGAACAGATCCCAGAACCGCTGTATGGCGACTTCCGACTGCCGATGCGCGCGCAGCCATGGGCCGAACGCGATCGCGTCGAGTGCGGGGTCGGCGAGATCCAGGCCGCGCAACGCCAGCGCCGCCCAGGCAACCCGCAACCGGTCGCCGAACGGAATCGGCGCGAAACCGAGCAGGCCGCGGGTCAGATGAAACGGTGCGGGCAAATTCTGGCGCGCCAACGATACCGCTGGTTGCCCGGGCACGAGAACCGGGATGTCGAGTTGCGGTTGGATCGCCGTGAGCTGCAGCGCATCGATCCGTTCCAGGAACCGGATGTACTCGTCGCAACAGCGCAGGAAGATGTGCTGGCCGTTGTCGAACCACAGACCGTCGCGTTCGACGGACCAGGTGGCGCCCCCGAGTCGCGCGCGGCTTTCGAACAGCGTGACGTGAGCGCCGGCGTCACCGCACGCGACCGCCGCGCTGAGCCCCGCCAATCCGCCACCGACGATCCCGATTCGGGGCTGCGTCATGCGTGGGTTCGCGCGGCGCGCTGCACGGACACGAGGTGGCGCAGCAGGTCGTGCCGGCGCGGCCGCGGGCTGACGACCAGAGTGTCGAAGTCTGCGCGTTCGATCGCATCGAGCGCGGCTCGCCCCCCCGCGACGAAGCCGGCGATGGCCATCCGCGCGCGGCCCGTCAGCGACGCGGCCAGCGGTACGCCATCTTCCAACAATGTGTGCGCGCGTTCGGCCTCGAACCGCAGCAGATTGCGAACTGTCGGGCTCGCGAAACGCGCGCCGAGTAGCGGGGGACGGCAGCCGAACTTCTCGAGGTCTTCAGTGGGCAGGTAGATGCGCCCCGCCGCGTAATCTTCGCGAACGTCTTGCAAATGTTCGACGATCTGCAGACCGGAACAGACGGCGTCCGACCAGGCGCGGCGTGGCTCCACATCGAAACCGAACACCCGCAACACGAGTTCTCCGATCGGGTTCGCGGACAGAGCGCAGTAGTCGAGCAGCTCGGTCCAGGTCGCGTAGCACTTCTTGTGTTGATCGACCCGGTTGGCTGCGATCAGGCGTCGAAACGGGTCGAGGGGCAGCTGGCACGCGCGGATTGTCGGGACCAGTGCGCGAACGATCGTGTGCTGTGCGGAGATCGGCCTATCGTCGACAGCACTCTCGAGTTCGGATTCGAGCGCATCCAGTTGGGCGATCCGGTCG
>JAJDAM010000606.1 GCA_029261905.1 Deltaproteobacteria bacterium | reverse complement strand
GACATCGTCTCCATCAAGGTCCTCGACAGCAACAACAGCTTCTGCTGTAGCAGCGACATCGTGGCCGGCCTGGACTGGATCATCGCCAACCGCCCCGATGTGGATGTCGTCAACATGAGCCTCGGCACCAGTGCGATGTTCGCCGGCGATTGTGACGGGGCAGCCTCGTACACGATGGCCTTCGCCGCCGCAATCGATACCCTCCGAGCCAACGGTATTCTTTCCTTCGTCTCCACCGGCAACAACGGATCGACGACGCTCATGCAGGCCCCCGCCTGCGTCGCCAACGCCGTCTCGATCGGCGCCGTCTGGGACTCCAATGTCGGATCGCAGAATGTCTTCTGTTCCGAGCCAACCACCGCCGCGGACAAGGTCACCTGCTTTACCAATCGAAACTCGAAGACCGACCTGTTCGCCCCCGGGGCCCCGACCACGTCCGCGTCCAACAGCGGGGGCACGTCCACGTTCTACGGAACGAGCCAGGCTTCGCCCCATTGCGCCGGCTGCGCGGCCGACCTGTTGGAGCAGTTCCCCGGCCTGGATCCGGCGTTGCTCGAGAGCGCCCTGAAGAACGCGGGGGTCAAGATCACGGATCCGGTCACCGGCCTCGACTATCCCCGCGTCGATTGCCTGGCATCCCTCCACGCTCTCGCGTGCCGAGACGACGACGCCGACACGTTCGTGGTCAGCGATCTGTGCCCGACCTCCGGTGGGATCGAGGACTGCGACGAGACGAATCCGGCCAGCTACCCTGGCGCAATGGAGATTTGCGACGGTCAGGACAACGATTGCGACGGCAGTACCCCGATCGGCGAGCTCCTCGTGCCGGGAACGGTGCAACCGTTGGTTGCCGACCCGGGTCAGTTCTCGTGGGACGGCGAGCCGATCGCGGAGGACTACGACATCGTTCGTGGAGATCTGGCGACGCTGCGCGCGACTGCCGGAGATTTCGCGGCGTCGACGTTGGCGTGCGAGGTCGACGGCCACCTGCCGAACCAGTACTCCGGGCTCGCGGACCCGGCGAGCGGTACGGGCGTGTGGATTCTCGTGCGGGGAAGGGACTGCGCCGGAGCCGGGAGTTACGACTCAGAGGGTCCGGGGCAGGCGTCGCTCCGCGATGCGGGTGTCGCCGCGTCCGGCGTGGATTGTCCCTGATTGCGTGAATCTTCCGACGATCCCACCATTTGCGGCTCCACCGAGATATGAGAATTCCTCGTATCTCGGTGGAGCAGCGATTTGGGACGACGTCACCCGAAACCGGATTACACTAACGGATTGCCTTCTCGCACCCCGGAACGTTGCGCCCGTCGCGATCAGTCAGGGTTATTGAACCGATCGAGGACCGATGAGGGGATGTCGCGGATAAGAGTTTCAATCCGCGTTTTTCCCACGCACGTCCGCTATCGTGCGATTGATCCAAGCGCAGCTTCAGGAAAACAATCTGGAATTCGCGGCGTTTGGCAGCGTCGAGGCCCTTGCGCCTGGCGTAGAACGGGCGCAGCGCCTGCAGCGCGCAGACTCACCGAAGATGAATCGAAATCGCGTTCCTGAGGAGGCCGGGCAGACATCCCGTTCCTCTGTGGATGGATGGCTCGACACTTCCCTCGAGCCGCAATGGAAAGAGCTTTTCTGCACAGATCAATACGAGCAAAAAGAGGCTTGCGCAGGCAGAGCCGAGAATGTCTCCCAAAGTTCACATGACCAACAGTATACTTCCGCCAAGAAACGAACTTCTGAGGGGGAGGAGTTTCACCTCATGCCGTCCACGCTGCGCAATGCAGGCATCACTCAAGCCAAACGCTTCTGGCTCATTGGATTGCTACTGCTAGCCATGCCGCTAATTTTCGGCGTCAACAGCTACGGGCAGGACGGTGCGCCCATCGGGTCGAAAGACATCCACGCGATCGCACCCCTATCCGAGGGCGAATGCTTCGCCCGCTGGGACCCCCTGTTCGAAGGATGGTGGGTTCTGAGTCCTGGAACGTCGCCATCCTGCGTATCTCGCGACGATGGCAGCGTGCGCTGTGATTCGTCGGACAGTCTCGCCACGCTCTACGCGCATGAGTACCTGCCGGGCAAATGGGGCTACCGCTGCGGCCCGGAAGTCGCCTCGGGCGCTGGCTGCATCTTCATCAAGCCAAAGGACGGAGAAGCGTTTGAGTGCACCCCACACTCCGGCATCAGTCTTGTTTGTGAGGGCAAGAAAGCGGCCCCGCAGTGCACAGACGCGGTACGCGAAAGCGCAGAGCGGCAGAATCGCAAACCCACCACTGAAGAGTTCGCCGAATGCGAGCGGATGCCTTGGATCAACATCTTTAGTCTTCGTGACGCCAGCACTCCGCTGGAGTGTTCGAAGGTCGAGGGGCGTGATGCAGAATGTCGCTCCTTTGTGAATAATCAAAAGGGTTCCGCCTCCGCCACCTGCGACGACAATTTCGGCACCGGAAACTGTCAGCACAGCGTCTGGCCGACCGATTGTCACCTTGAATTCAGCGGAGCGCTCCGATGACGCTAGACCCGAC